>DATEHJ010000069.1:0-7342 GCA_035279645.1 Gemmatimonadaceae bacterium | reverse complement strand
CGACGCCCGTGCCGTCGCCGCTCGCGTTCCCGACGTCGGTGAGCGGCGCGTTGTTCTCGACGGTGAGTACGAGCTGGCCGCCGTCGACTCGACCCCGCAGCGCGATGCGACCGACGCCTTCGACCTTGGAGACGCCATGCTTGATCGCGTTCTCGACGATCGGTTGCAGGATCAGATTCGGAACAAGCGCGTCCATTGCGCGCTGTTGCACGTCGGTGGTGATCTCGAGCCGCCCCTGAAAACGAATCTCCATGATGTCGAGGTAGCGTCGCAGGAGGTCGAGCTCCTGTTGCAGGGGGATCTCCTGCTCGGTCGGCCCCTCGATTGTGTGGCGCAAGAGCTCGCTGAGGCGCGCGATCATGCGGCGTACGCCGCGCGGATCACGCTCGACGAGCGATGAGATCGAGTTGAGCGTGTTGAACAGGAAGTGCGGATCGAGTTGCATGCGCAATGCCTCGAGGCGCGCTTCGGCGAGTTGCGCGCGAAGCTGCGCGGCAACGCGAAGCGACTCCTCGCGCTGCGTGCGATATCGAAGTGAGTACGCGCGGGCAAGACCAGCGGCCAACACGCCGAGATAGATGATGAAGTCGTTGAGGTACCAGGGACGGAGCCAGCTGTAACCCGGCGGGCCGCCGCCACCGCGGGGCCCGCGCCGCGCGGGAAGGGAAATCAACGCGCCACGCAGCTCGTCCCCGATCACGCCTAACGTGACGGCGACGAAAAAGCCGACGACCAGCAGCAACAGCATGCCGACGACGCGATGGCGATGGTCGGCCAGGAATCGCGCGCTGAGCCAGAAGACGAGCGGCGTCAGCAATGCCCAGAGGTACGACGAGATGAAAGCGAGCGCGATCGGCGCCGACGCATTCGTGAGCTGAAAGCCGAGCTGGCGCGGGTCGAGCAGGCGGTTCGCGAAAGTCAGCGCCGCCATGAAGGTCCAGAAGGCGAAGATAAAGACGAGCTCGCGACGGCTCAGCCGGAAGGGCGTGCTGGACAGATCACCCCCTCCCCCTGCCCCTCGTCTCGCGCTCGTTTCGAGTTTGCTCATTGCACCCACGGTCACCTGCCTGACTCGACGTGTGGAAGCATACGCGACACCCGGCGTCCACGCCAAACCATTCGTGACACCCACGTGCCATTGGTGACACAGGCGTGCAACTCGTTGCAAACCGGGCATTTACGCCATCTGAATGCGGTATACTCATCCTCGACGCAACAGGTCCTCGAACGAGGATCGAGCGCAGTACAGATCGCTGAACCGAGAGGACGAGTCATATGAAGAAATCGAGAATCGCAGCGGCAGCAGCCGTCGTCGTGCTCGCTGCCAGTAGCGTCGCGATGTACCGCCGAGCCGATGCGAAGCAGGTTCCGCCGTATCGGTTCGCGGCCATCACGAGGGGCAATCTGGAGGCGACGGTCTCGGCCACGGGCGCGTTGAGCGCCGTGACCACGGTACAGGTCGGCACACAAGTCTCCGGGCAGATCTCGGCGATCTACACCGACTTCAATCAGAAGGTAAAAAAGGGTCAACTGTTGGCCCGCATCGATCCGACGCTTCAGCAGCAAGCGGTCCAGGACGCGCAGGCTGGCGTGGAGCGCTCGCAATCGCAGTACACGATGGCGCAGCAGGAGTACGATCGCGAGAAGACGCTCTTCGATTCAAAAGTCATCACCGCGACGGAATTCGGGACGGCGCAATCCAATTACGAAGTTGGTAAAGCCAACCTGAAATCGGCGCAGATCGCACTCGACAAGGCGAAACAGAATCTCGCGTACACGAACATCTACGCGCCGATCGACGGTGTGATCGTGGCGCGAACGGTCGACGTCGGCCAGACGGTCGCGGCGAGCCTTTCGGCGCCCGAGCTGTTCCTGATCGCGAATGATCTGTCGCAGATGCAGATCCTTGCCAACGTCGACGAGAGCGACATCGGTCAGATCGCAGTCGGCCAACCGGTGACCTTCACCGTGCAGGCATATCCGAACCGCAGTTTCACGGGGACAGTGCAGCAGGTGCGCCTGCAGTCGACGACGCAGGACAACGTCGTGAACTACACGACGGTGATCTCCGTCGCGAATGTCGACGGCAAACTGCTCCCCGGCATGACGGCGACAGTGTCGTTCCTGACCGGTTCGGCGAAGAACGCCCTCCTCGTGCCTAACGCGGCGCTGCGCTTCCGTGCGACGCCGGAGATGATGGCGGAGGCAGGTGTGGCGAGCCGCACCAAGGCGACGAACGCGAATGGAGCGACGCCCGCGAACGGCGCGACCACGAATGGCCCGGCTGCGGGCAACGCCAGCAGCCCGACGGGGAACGGCGCGATGGCGAACGGCGCGCAGCGCACCGGTGGGACGGGTGCGCGCAGCGGCAACGCTAGCGCGCGGGGCAGCATGGGCATGCTCTGGTATCTCGACAAAACCGGCAAGCTCAAGGTGGCGCGTGTGAAGACCGGTCTCACGGACGGACAAACGACAGAAATCACGCCGCGCGACAGCACTACCGTCGGCGCCGGAACGCAGGTGATCGTCGGCACCACGGCGACTTCAACGAGCTCCACGAGTGCAAGCTCCGCGAATCCGCTGCAGCCACAGAGCGGCGGCGCGGGCAGACGGGGAGGGTTCTAACCATGTCGAACGAGATCAACACCGGCGCGCCGGTCATCGAGATCCATGACGTGAAGAAGATTTACAAGACGGGCTCGAACGAGGTCGCGGCGCTGAAGGGCATCGACCTCACCGTTAGGCAGGGGGAGCTGGTGGCGATCATGGGCTCGTCCGGCTCCGGAAAGTCGACCCTCATGAACATTCTTGGATGCCTCGACATCCCCACGGAGGGGAGCTACTCCCTCGATGGAACACGCGTTGAAAAACTGAGCAGGAATGAGCTCGCCGACATCAGGAATCAGAAGCTCGGCTTCGTTTTCCAGGGTTTCAACCTGCTCGCGCGGACGACGGCATTGGACAACGTCGAGTTGCCGTTGCTGTACGACCGCACGGGCACGAAGAAGAGCACGCGAGAATTGGCGAAGCACGCACTCGAGCGTGTGGGTCTTGGCGAACGCCTCGATCACCAGCCAAGTGAGTTGTCGGGCGGACAGCAGCAGCGTGTCGCGATCGCGCGAGCGCTCGTGACGGAGCCGCGGCTGTTGCTCGCCGACGAGCCGACGGGCAATCTCGACAGCCGCACGTCGATCGAAGTGATGGCGCTGTTCCAGGAGCTGAACGCGCAGGGGATCACGATTCTCATCGTGACGCACGAGCCGGATGTCGCGCAGTACGCGACGCGGATCGTGGAAGTCCGCGACGGTCGCATTCGCCGAGACCATCCGGTCGAACTGCGGCGGAACGCCGCGGCGGACCTGCGCAACATCGACGCCGACGTCGTCATCGACGTGCAGGCGGAGCACGCGAAGGAGGTGGCAGCATGAAACAGCAAACGTTACTCAAGCTGGCATCGCAGAGCATCCTCAAGAACAAGATGCGGACGCTCCTGACGATGCTCGGCATCGTGATCGGCGTCGGCGCGGTGATCGTGATGGTCGCGATCGGCAACGGCGCGCAAGCCAGCATCCAGGCGCAGATCAAGAGCCTCGGTACGAACGTCATCATGATCATGCCCGGCTCGACGCAGCAGGGTGGCGCGAGCCAGGGCGCGGGCACCTTCAACCGCCTAACGGTTGACGACGCCGAAAAGGTGAAGCGCGAGGCGACGACCCTCTCGGCAGTGTCGCCAGTCATTCAGACGCGCACGCAGGTCATCGGCGGCAACGGCAACTGGCGGACGCAGATCAACGGCGTATCGACCGACTATCTCACGATCCGTGACTGGACCGTCGCCAGCGGCTCGCTGTTCAGCGACAACGACGTGAAGTCGATGCGCAAGGTCGCCGTGCTCGGCGCGACGGTCGCGGAGAACCTCTTTCCGGGAAGCGATCCGGTTGGCGCGCAGGTACAACTGGGGCACGTCCCCTTTCAGGTCATTGGAGTTCTGTCCAAGAAGGGGCAGAACGCAACCGGCAACGACCAGGACGACGTGATTCTCGTTCCGTACACCACGGCGCAGGCGCGGCTGAGCGGCTTCGTTAGGCTCGGCCAGATCCTGGCGAGCACCGATTCGCCGGACGGAATGCCGGCGGCGCAGGACGAGATTCGCGGCATCATGCGGGAGTCGCACAAGCTCGGCGACTACGCGGACGACGACTTCACGATTCGCAACCAGAACGAGCTCGCGGACGCCGCGTCGTCGACGACGAAGGTCATGACGTATCTGTTGGCGGCGATCGCGTCGGTGTCGCTGGTGGTCGGTGGCATTGGCATCATGAACATCATGCTCGTCTCGGTCACGGAGCGTACACGAGAGATTGGCATTCGTATGGCGATCGGCGCGCGCGGCTCGGATGTGCTCACCCAATTCCTGGTCGAGAGCATCGTCATGAGCGTCGCCGGCGGCGTCATCGGTTTGATCGTTGGCTTCGGAGGCTCGGCGGTTTTGGGGCACTTCACCGGCTGGAACACGGCGACGCCGCCCAGTGCGGTAGCGATTGCCGTCGGCTTCTCGGCGGCGGTCGGCATGTTCTTCGGATACTACCCGGCTCGTAAGGCAGCCGCGTTGAATCCGATCCAGGCGTTGCGCTACGAATAACGGGAGAGTTTACAATGTTTGCATATTCTCGAATACGAGGCGCGGTGGGCGCGGCGGTCATCGCGCTCACGTTGCTCGGGGGCGCGGGAGCGGCGCCGCTCGGCGCGCAACAGCAGCCGCCGGCGACGGTCGTCACCTTCGATCAGGCGCTCAAGCTCGCCCTCACGCAGAACGTTGGGGTGAGGCAGGCGCAGAACAACGTCGCGCTCGGTGACGCGTCGGTCACGCAGCAGAAGTTGGCGTTCCTGCCCAGCCTCAGCATCAGCGCGAACACGGGGCAGAGCTACGGCAACAGCTTCAACACGACCGACGGAACGCTCGGGAGTACGACAACGAACACGCTCAATGCGGGGATCTCGTCGAGCGTCACACTCTTCGACGGGATGAAGAACGTCGCGAATCTCAAGAGTGCGCAGCTCGACGCGCACGCGGGCGAGCAAGACCTGACGCGCGCCAAGCAGACAGCGGTGTTCACCGTCGCGTCGAATTTCCTCTCGCTCGTTACACAACAGCAACAGCTCGATGTGCAGCAGCAAAACCTGTCTGCCCAGGAGGCGCTCGAGAGCCAGATCAGTCAGTTCGTGAAGGCGGGCTCGCGACCGGTGTCCGACCTGTATCAGCAACAGGCGAGCGCCGCCAGCGCGCGCGCGGCTGTGGTCACAGCCCAGAACTCCGTCGAGCTCGCGAAGGTCGATCTGATTCAAACGCTGCAGCTCGACCCGCGCGGCACTTATGACTTTCAAGCGCCCGTGCTGCCTGACACGACCGCCGCGAACGTGAATTTCGATCTCGATTCGCTCCTCGATCGAGCATTCGCGCAGCGACCCGACTTGCGTGCCGAGGCGTCGCGCGTCGACGCCGCGCAGCAGGACATCAGGGCCGCGAACGCGAGCCGGTTGCCGACGATCTCGCTCACAGGTGGCTACAACAGTGGCGTCTCGAGCGCCAACGATCTCGGCTTCCTCGATCAGCTGAATCAACGACGCGGCGGCTCGATTGGCATCGGCATTTCGATTCCGCTCTTCGACCGCGGCGCGACACAAGCGGCGTCAGAGCGGGCGCAAGTTGCGTCCGACAACGCGAAGCTCGCGCTCTCGACGCAACGACAGCAGGTGGCGCTCGAGGTACGGCGCGCGTATCTGGACTACAACGCGGCGAAGCAACAGTTGGACGCCGCGGACGCGCAACAAAAAGCAGCGGCGCTCGCCGTGACGACGACGCAACAGCGCTATCAGGTCGGCGCCGCGACGCTCGTCGAGGTCACTCAAGCGCGCGCGACGCAGGTGCAAGCGCAAAGCGCGTTCATCACAGCGCGCAACAATCTCGTCTTCCAGCAATCGCTGATGTCGTACTACACGGGCGAGCTGAACCCGGCAAATCCAGTGATCCGCGGATAACGTTGGGCGTGGCGGGTGGAGCGTGGAGCGTGGAAGCGTGAAGCGAGGAGGGCGATTCCGCCGCGACACGCGCCAAGCATCACGCTCCACGCCATTGCGGATTGCTAGGCATCATGCAGAACGCAGTGAGGCGCCCAACCAATGGGCCAGCATTCACGCTCGTTAAGTCGCGGTGGAGAACGTGATTAGCTGTTTGGATGCCAAACGGCGTGCACGTTGCCTTGCTAGTGTCGGTCTCGCGCTGCTCGTTGGGCGCGAAAAGCCGACACTCCCATTCACAGGCTAACTCCATGACTAACATGCTTCGTGCTCGAAAGGGCTTTACGCTCATCGAGCTCCTCATCGTGGTCGTGATCATCGGCATCTTGGCCGCGATCGCGATCCCGAAATTCGCCAACACCAAAAACAAGGCGTACGTGACGGCGATGAAGTCGGACCTTCGCAACCTCGTGACCGCTGAGGAAGCGTTCTTCTCGGATTCGACTTACTACACGACCGGCACGAACCTCGTCGCGCGCAACAGCTTCAAGAACTCGTCAGGCGTCGGCGTGCCCGCGGTGACGTCGGGTCCTGGGTTCTGGCTCGCGACCGTCACGCACAGCCAGCTGGCTGGTGCGACCTGCGGTATCGGCGTCAACACGACGAACCCGATCATCTCGACGGCGGGCGACGGCGAACCGAGCTGCTACGTCCCGTAATAGGACTAAGGGCCTAGGACGTAAGGCCCAAGGAAATATGAGCAGCCCCGCGGATACAATCCCGCGGGGCTGCTTCGTTCGTGGGGCGTCACGACAATTTCGTCCGATCGTCCTCAGAAGCCGAGCCTCGCGACACGTTTCCTTTGTGCCCTAACGGGGCTATACACATGACGAGAGTCTTGACTCTGCCACAGGCATCCGCCGCGTCCGATCAGCGCGCTATCGCTGAGGTCATGGACGGTGTTCGCGCGGTCGTTCGAGCACTTCGGCTCAACACACGCGCGATCGAAAAACAACTAGGAATCAGCCTCGCCCAACTCTGGGTGCTGCAGATTCTCGCCGAACGTCCGGCCGAGTCACTGAATGAGCTCGCCGTCGCGACGGCCACACACCAAAGCTCGGTGTCGGTCGTCGTGCGACGTCTCGTTGAGCGTTCGCTCGTTACGCGCACAACGGCGCATCGCGACAAGCGCCGGGTCCGCATCGAGCTGACCGAGGCGGGGCGCAGCTTGCTCCGCAAGGCGCCGCCAACCGTCCAGATGGCGCTCGTGGAAGGTTTACGACACCTGCCGCACGACCACCGAACTCAGCTCGCGGAACTGATG
>DATEHJ010000068.1:0-6339 GCA_035279645.1 Gemmatimonadaceae bacterium | reverse complement strand
GCGCCGCAACCTCGTACTCGTGCTGCGGCGCCGCCGCCTGCATCACAACGCGATGCCCCTCGGCGCTGATCTCGGCCGCCTTCTTGAGGAGCGTGACTTCCGCCGGACTTTTGCGCGCGCGCAGTTGATCCACGAGCGCGTGGCCATCCTTCACGACGAGTGACGGATGTCGCGCCCCAAGGGCGCGCACGAACTGCTGCCCCCTCGTTAGGCTGTCGACCCGCGCGAAATCCGCGTCCTCGAAGTCCGAGACCGTGTAAAGCGGGAGTCCGCTGCCGGCGAGCGAATCCATCACCGGCACGAGCGATCCGGACGGACGCGACGCCAGCTGTAACGAGCGCGCGATCATCGTCGAATCGGGACGAAAACCGTAGTAGAACGCTCGGCGTGGATCTACCGGCGTCACGAACAACGTTCCCGTTCCGTGACCGCCGCGCACCACCAGCACGAACGCCGCGTCGGGTTCGTCATAGCCGGTGAGATAATGGAAGGCAGGAAGCTGGAAAAATGTCCCGAAGTCGGTGACAGGCGTTCGCCCGCCGAATGCGACCACGATCCCGTCGCCGATACGCGCCGCGAGGGAGTCGCGACGCGCCGCGAATTCCGCGGTCTGAATCTGCGCGCGGACCGGCGGGGCGATGGCGACGGCGACAACGAGCGCCAAGCTGCTAGCGAACGAGTGTGTTCGAGAACGCATCTTCACGGTAGGTTGAGTGTGGCACGCACGGCGACTGCCACCAATTTGCGCGAGTGAGACCGCTTACTGCCATATGGTCGTTCACCTTGTCGACGGTACGTACGAGTTATTCCGCCACTTCTATGGGCTGCGGCGCTTTACGAAGGGGGAAGATCCACCTTTCGGCGGCGTGATCGGTGTCCTACGCACCGTCGTGCAGATGTTCGAGACGGGCGCGACGCATCTCGGCGTCGCCACGGATCATGTCATCGAATCGTTCCGGAACGAGCTCTGGCCAGGATACAAGACAGGTGAAGGAGTCGAGCGGGCGTTGATGTCGCAGTTCCATCCGCTCGAGGATGCGCTCGTCGCGATGGGCGTCGCCGTGTGGCCGATGGTCGAGCTGGAGGCCGATGACGCGCTCGCATCAGCGGCGTATCTCGCTGAGCGAGACCCGAACGTCGAGAAGGTTTGCATCTGGACGCCGGACAAAGACCTCGCGCAGTCGGTGCGCGACGATCGCGTCGTGCAGGTCGACCGTCGCAGCGGCAAGATTCGGAACGCGAACGGCGTGCGCGAGAAATTCGGCGTGGACGCGCATTTGATTCCCGACTACCTCGCCCTCGTCGGTGATGCCGCGGACGGCTACCCGGGAATTCCAAGCATCGGTCCGCAGACTGCCGCTCGCATGCTCAACCGCTACGGCGCGATCGAGCAATTCCCGGCTGACGTGCTTGCCGCTGACAAGAAGGAATTGGCACTGCTCTTCAAGACTCTGGCGACGCTCAGGACCGACGCGCCGCTCTTCGCCGAAGTCGACGAGCTGCGCTGGCGCGGACCGACGAGCGACTTCCCGGCCTTTGCCGAACGGATTGGCGAACCGCGGCTCGCGGAGCGCTGCGAGAAGGCACGGCTCGCGTTGGCGACGTCGGAATGAGCACCGACGTTCATCGCGCGATCGACGCCGTTTGGCGAATCGAGTCAGCAAAGCTGATCGCTGGTCTCACGCGTATCGTGCGTGACGTCGGGCTCGCCGAGGATCTCGCGCAAGACGCACTCGTCGCCGCGCTCGATCAGTGGCCGGAGTCTGGGGTGCCTAACAATCCAGGCGCTTGGCTCATGCAGACCGCCAAGCGACGCGCGATCGATGGGATGCGCCGAGGCTCGATGCAGGAGCGCAAACACGAGCTGATCGGTCATGAGCTGGAGTCGAAGCAGGAGTCGACCGTCGCCGAGCTGGACGAAGCGCTCGATGACAATGTCGGCGACGATCTGTTGCGGCTGATCTTCATGTCCTGCCATCCGGTGCTCTCGACCGAGGCCCGAACCGCGCTCACCCTTCGACTCCTCGGTGGACTGACGACGGAGGAGATCGCGCGCGCCTTTCTCACCTCGGAATCGACGATCGCGCAGCGCATCGTGCGGGCCAAGCGTACGCTCACCGAGGCGCACGTTCCATTCGAGGTGCCGCGCGGCACCGAGCTGACGACGCGCCTCTCGTCGGTGCTGGCCGTCGTCTACCTCATCTTCAACGAGGGCTACGCGGCGACGGGCGGTGACGACTGGGTGCGTCCCGCGCTTTGCGAGGATGCACTTCGTCTCGGCCGCATCCTCGCCGAGCTCATGCCTAACGAGGCGGAGGTCCACGGCCTCGTCGCGCTGATGGAGATTCAGGCCTCGCGGCTGCGGGCGCGGGTGGGCCCATCGGGCGAGCCGGTGCTGCTGCTCGACCAGGATCGTGGTCGGTGGGATCGTCTGCTCATCGGTCGTGGACTCACGGCACTCGAGCGCGCCGAGTCACTCGCCGAGTCGCGCGGACCGTACACCGTGCAGGCGGCGATCGCTGCCTGCCATGCCCGTGCTCGGAGCGCCGATGCGACGGATTGGATCCGCATCGCGTCGCTCTACGACTCCCTCTCCGAGCTGACCCCATCGCCGATCGTTGACCTCAACCGCGCGGTCGCCGTCGCGATGGCGTATGGGCCTGCCGCAGGCCTCGAGCTCGTCGACGCGCTGAATGACGAGCCGTCTCTACGGAGCTATCATCTGCTGCCGAGCGTGCGCGGCGACCTGCTCACGAAGCTCGGTCGCTTCGACGAGGCCCGCACAGAATTGGAGCGCGCGGCGACGCTCACGCGCAACGCGCGCGAACGCGAGCTTTTGCTCGAGCGCGCCGCGTCAGCCAGACGCGGCGCGGCACGCTAGGGCGTCACTCCGAGCGTGCCGGTTGTCATTCCGAGCGAAGCGAGGAATCTGCACCCGCGGTTCAGTGCGTCGTCGGCGTGTAGCGGATGGACGAATACTGATTGTTTTGACCTGGCGCGAGCTTCCACTCGTAGCTCGCGCCGCGCTTCGTGATGATCGGATCGGACAGTATGGAGGCGCCGTTCATGTGCGACAGGGCGAGGAACTGCACGTCGCTCGCGATCGGAGCATCCAGCTCGGTGAGGACGAAGGTCGCCGACGCAAAGCCATTCACCTCGCCGAGACGTCGCCCCTTGTAGCCGGCGTGTGTGACAAAGATGATCGCCTGTTCCGTGCGCTGGTTGTTGACCGTGAGAACGGCAACCACGGGCGGGGTGTTGGCTTCGCGCAATCCGAATGTCGCGCAGCCGCCGAGCAACATCAATGAGAGAAGGGTCTTCATTTGCAGTCTCGCCAAAAAAAATGAGAGGCGACACCTCGTCGCCACAGTCAGTATCACGAAGACGCGCTGGAAAAACGGCCACCAGCTGCTTGCGTCAAGCGAGCGCGTACGACCCTATTGTGTGAACAAATCATCAATGCCATCGCTCGCCACCGTCACCCACCATTCCATCCCGTGATGCGTCCTCGACGACCCTCGAAAACGTTAGGCATCATCCTCTGTTTCATGACATGCGCGAGCGTCGCGCACGCTCAGAATTTTCGCGTCACGTCGCCTGACGGTAAAAACGACGTCACGATTGGCGCACGCGAAGGCGTCGCGTTCTACTCCCTCGATCGTTCCGGGAAGAAGATCCTCCTCCCGTCTCGACTCGGATTCGCCTTTCGCGGCACGCGGTCGCTCGGCGACAGCGTCCGTATCGTGACGACAACGCGCGCCTCACGCGACACGACATGGGGCCTGCCCTGGGGTGACGTGTCCCGCGTACGCGAGCACTACAATGAGCTGCGAGTGCAGTTCGCGGAGACCGTCGCGCCTCACCGGCAGTTCGCGGTCGTCGCGCGGGCGTTCGACGACGGCATCGGATTCCGCTATGAAGTCGCCGACAGCGGCGGCTTCGGCGACTTCGAGATGACGGACGAGCTCACCGAATTCGCTCTCGCCGACAACGCGCGCGCCTGGTGGATCGCGGCGAACGTACCCCGCCCCGATCGCTACGAGGACCTGTACCGCTCCTCACCGGTGAGCGTGCTCGATACGGTGCAGACGCCGCTCACGCTCGAGATGCGGAGTGGAACGTTCGTCGTGATTCACGAGGCCGACCTCGTCGACTACGCTGGCCTCAATCTCGCCGGACGATTCGAGAGTCGCACCTTGCGAGCGGCGCTCGCGCCTTGGGCAGACGGAGTGAAGGTGCGCGGCCGCGCACCCTTCGTGACGCCCTGGCGCACGATCCAGGTCGCCGACCGCGCCGAAGACCTTGCTCCTTCCGTTCTCGGACTCAAGCTCAATCCGCCGAGCCGGATCCAGAACACGAGCTGGATCACGCCGATGAAGTACGACGGGATCTGGTGGGGGATGCACCTGAATATCTACACCTGGAGTCAGGGACCGAAACACGGCGCGACCACCACCAACGCCGAGCGCTACGTCGATTTCGCGGCGGCAAATGGATTGAAGGGAACTCTGGTCGAGGGTTGGAATGTTGGCTGGGACGGCGACTGGATCGCGAACGGCGACAAGTTCTCCTTTACCATGTCCTATCCGGACTACGACCTCCCCGCCGTTGCCGCCTACGCGAAGTCGAAAGGCGTGAGTCTCATCGTGCATAACGAGACGGCGATGGGTATCGAGAACTACGAGCGTCAGCTCGATAGCGCGTTCGCGCTATACCAGCGCCTTGGCGTCCATTCGATCAAGACCGGTTACGTCCACGACAAGACGCCCGAGGGACACGCTCACACCGGCCAGTACATGGTTCGTCACTACCGCAAAGTCGTCGAGACCGCGGCCAAGTACGGCATCGCCGTCGACGTGCACGAACCGATTCACGACACCGGCGAACGGCGCACCTGGCCAAACATGTTGAGCCGCGAAGGCGCGCGCGGTCAGGAGTACAACGCCTGGGGCGGTGAAGGGGGTAATCCGCCGGAGCACGAGACGATTCTCTTCTTCACGCGGATGCTCGCCGGCCCGATGGACTTTACTCCTGGGATTTTCGATATCCAAATAAGACATGCTTCCTCGGGGGTCCCTCGGACCCCCGAGGAACCGCATCCCAGAACGACACTCGCCAAACAGCTCGCGCTGTACGTCGTGCTCTACTCGCCGGTCCAGATGGCCGCGGATCTGCCGGAGAACTATCAGGGTCAGCCCGCGTTCAAATTCATTCGCGATGTTGCCGTCGACTGGGACACGACGCGCGTCCTCGCCGGCCGCATTGGCGACTACGTGGCGGTCGCGCGAAAAACTCGCGGCAAGGACGAGTGGTTCGTCGGCGCGATCACCGACGAAGACTCTCGCGCGCTCGATGTGTCGTTGTCCTTCCTGCCCAACGGCCGCAAATATGTCGCCGAGATCTTCGCCGACGCGCCCAACGCGAGCTGGAATGACAACCCCGAAGCGATCACCATCTCCACACAGCCAGTGACGTCGGCAACACATTTACGCCTCCGCCTTGCCCCCGGCGGCGGCCAGGCCATTCGCATCCACCCAGCGCCATGAATACAGCTACGCTCCGCACTCTGCGCGCTACGCTCGTAGCGGTCCTCGCCGGCGTCGCCCACGCGCAGGCACCGGTGGCGCATCCCCAATGGGCGCGTAACGTCGTCCTCTACGAGATCAACGTTAGGCAGTACACCCCCGAGGGAACCTTCGCCGCCCTGGACAAACGGCTGCCGCACATCGACAGCTTGGGCGTCGACGTGCTCTGGATCATGCCGGTGCAGCCGATCGGCAAGCTCAATCGCAAAGGCCCACTCGGCAGCTATTACTCGATATCCAACTATCGCGCGATCAATCCCGAGTTCGGGACCGCTGCCGATTTGAGCAAATTTATATCGGACGCCCACCGCCACGGCAAAAAGGTCGTTCTCGACTGGGTACCGAATCACACGTCCTTCGATCACGTGTGGGTCAGCCAGCACCCCGATTGGTATGTCCATCGCGCCGACGGATCGATCTCCAACGCGCGTGACAACGAGAACCACGAGACTGACTGGACCGACGTCGCCGAGCTCGATTACGACAAGCCCGCGATGCGTCGCGCGATGATCGCCGACATGCGGTGGTGGCTGGACAGCATGCACGTCGATGGCTTCCGCTGCGACGTCGCCGGTGGTGTGCCGATGGACTTCTGGCGGGACGCTCGGCGCGAGCTCACCGCGGTTCATCCCGAGCTTTACATGCTCGCCGAGGCCGAGGGCCCGCAATTCTATCCGGCCTTCGACGCCACGTACGGGTGGGAGCTGCACCACTTGCTCAACGAGATCGCACAAGGCAAACGCCCGACCTCCGA
>DATEHJ010000067.1:0-5808 GCA_035279645.1 Gemmatimonadaceae bacterium | reverse complement strand
CGAGGGTCCCTTCACGATCTCGATGTTCTCGATCTCGTCGGGGTTGATGTCGTTCGCCCGGTTCGGCTGTGTGCCGCCGGTGAACAGGTTCGACGAGCCGGAATTGCTCGTCATGCGGATCCCGTCGATGATGTAAATCGGATCATTCGAGAGGCTCAGCGAGTTGTTCCCGCGGATGCGCACGCGTCCGCCGCCGCCCGTCTGCGACCCGCCGGTCACCTGCACGCCAGGCGTTCTGGCCGCGAGCACGTCCTGGACGTTGCTGACGGCGGTTGTTGCGACGAGGGTCGACGCATCGATGCTGCCGATCGTGTTGCCCTGCTCGACGCGCCGCTGCTCGCCCGTCGCCGTCGTCACGACCTCGGTGAGCTTCACCACCACTGGCGACATCGCGAAATCCAACGTCAACGTCTCACTGCCGGTGGTTTGAGCCGGCTTCTTTTGCTCCTCGTAGCCGACTCGCAGTACGCGGACCGTGTAGGTGCCCGACGGAACGTTGCGAATCGTGTAGCGACCATCCTGTGACGTCGTCGCGAAGAGACTCGTACCAACGAGTACGACTCGCGACTCCTGGAGCCCTTCACCGCTGCCTACCGCGGTGACGCGTCCCGTTATGCTGGCCTGCTGTGCCTGAGCGATAGCGGCGCTTGCGGCGAGCACTCCCAATGGAAGTGCGCACCACGCCAGAAGCCGCCTCGCGACCGTGCGTGGAAGACCCATGACTCTGACCTGTGAGGAGGTTGGTGGAGCTGCTGGGACCGAACGTCAGTGACGAGACACACCAGTGCGGACACTGGGAGTCGGACTTGAAACTCAGCATAGCGAGTCGGAGGTCACTGAAGGACGGTCAATCTAGTGTAAGGGCTCGTTATGTGAAGCGGGCAGATCCAGATGCCAAACGACGCCTATCGGGGCCAATCGAGTCCGCACGGGCGACGAAAGATAATTGCCGTTTTCTCATCTTCCTCATGAGAAGCGCCCACACTGCGTAGCGAGAGTGCAGGGACCGCGGCCGACAGCGATTCCCGCTGTGATTTCGGGCAGGATTGCCGAGCGACGATCCGGCTTTGCAACGATTCGTTCCACCCAAATGCAAAGCGCCAGGTGCCGAACGACTGGCAACCTGGCGCCTTGCGAGCGAAGCTGGCTCAGTTACGCTTCTCGTTTTCCCGAGCCCTCACTTTTTCGGCTCCAGGATGTTGGCGATCCTGTGATCCGCTCCCGCCAGATGGAGCTGCGTCTCGCGGTCTGAGGCGCGCGGCGTCGCGCGCCGGATCTCGCCTTGGAGCGTCACCAACTCGCCACGGAGCTCGGATTTGGCATCCTCGGACAGCGGCGGCGCGGGAGCGAAGGCAAAGCCGGTGGGCAGCGGCGTCACCGTTGCTTGCGGAGGGTTCAGCTTCCGATCGATCAACGTCAGATAGTCGTTCTGAATCTGGCGTCGATAGGGATCGATCTTCGGCGACGCGTCCGCGACCTCACTCCACAGGCCTTTGCGCAGGTCATCGAGCATGTCGGTGAGCGTGTACACTTCGCTCCCGCTCCTGGCGAGTGCCTCGACCTCGAGCAACCGGTTCATGCGTCCATCGTTGAGCACCGAGCTCAGCACGCGATTTTGCGCTCCCCCGATTCGCGCAAGCATCCCTTCCGCCTCGATGCGAGAGGCAATATCGGGCCGAATGAGGTACGACGGCGTCTTGAAGACTTCCTCATTGAGGAAACGCATCGCCTCGACCTCGCGTGTGCGCGACAGCGCCGCGTACACCGCGCCCGGCTGGCTGCCTGACTTGTACTGCACCGTCCCGCCGCCGATGATGGTCGTGACGTGGCCGGCTTCGGTGGCCCACTGGCCGACGGTGCGATCGTACAACTCCTTCAGCAAGTCGTTGTCTTCGCCCGGTCTGGTCCCTGCGCTCGGGATGTAGCCGATGACGCGCGCGATATTCTTGAAGCCGAGCCGCGTCGATTTCACCGGATCCGCGTCGCCAACCGCTTCGTTGAGCGTTCCGTACTGGCCGAACGCGTTGTTGCCCGAAAAGCGATACCAGGGAACTGAATCCTGCATCCGCGACCACTGCTCGAGGGTGGCCCGCTCGTCGTCCGCGGTTTCGGCCGGAATCTCCTTGTAGCCCCACATGATCGTGTACTTGTCCCAGGGGCCGACGCGCGGCGTGATGTCGGAGACCGGAATTTTGTCTTCCGGCTGCGCGACGTAGTTCATGCGCGAGTAGTCCATGATGCTGGGGCTGTGGCCCATCCTGTGGACCCAGCTGGCGCTGCGGACGCTGTCGGAAGGATACGTCGAGCTCCCGATCTGATCGTGCTGCAAGCCGATCGTGTGCCCGATTTCATGCGCGACTCCCCACTCCAGGAGCTTGCCCATCAGCGAATCAGGGAAGGGAATCGTCCGCGCCCGCGGATCTAGCTGCGACGCCTGCGTGAAGTACCACGCCTGCATCAGCGATATGAGGTTATGGAAGATCCGCGACGAGCCGTTGAGGATCTCGCCGGTGCGCGGGTCGCTCACGTGCGGACCAACCGAGTTCTCGACCGTCGACGGCAGCCACCGGACCATCGTGTGGCGGATGTCCTCTGGTGACCAATCGGGATCGTTCGCTGGAACCTCGCCGGGGATGATGCCGTCTTTGAAACCGGCTGCCTCGAAAGCGGGCTGCCAATCGAGAATTGCCTGACGAATGTACGGCTGCCATTGCTTCGGAGTCGCCGGATCGACGTAGTAGACGATCGGCTGCTTCGGATAGCAGAGCTTGCCTTCGTGGCGATCGGAGCACTCGAGCCGCCACCGTGTGATGAACTCCTTGTCGACGGCGCGCTGATCGCGCGTTCCGAAGTCCACGGTGCGCACGTTGAAGAAGCCGATGCGCTCGTCGGCGCGCCGTGGCTGCATCGGCTGCTCGGGGAGCCTAACGATGCTCCAGTGACCGACGACGCTCTGGGCCTGACCGGCGGCCGTTGCCGCGCCGCCGCCGCCGCCGCCGCGTGCCACCGTCGGAGCGGCTCCGGGCGTTCCTGTCTGCGTCGCCTCGACCTCGATGTTGTCGGGGAACGCCGTCGCGCGCTCGATGTACGACCGCGTCGCGTCGATGTTGCCCGGAATCGCCGCGATCTCCGGCACGTTGGTCGTGAAAAGACGCGTCACGTCCACGACCGCCGAGCTGTCAGGACCGAACGCATCGACGTTGAGCACGGCGATGATCGGCCCATAATTCGAGTGCTCGACCGCTCGGTACACGGAGAGCGACGTGTCGGCGGTAATGGCGAACGACGGCGACCTCAGAACGACGTGGTTGCCACTGCGCTCCCACCGAAGCGTGCGCTCGGCGAATTGGTCGCCGGCATACTCGCCGAAGCCACCGCCACCTCCGCCTCCTCCGCCGCCGCGACCCTGGGGCTGCGGCGCGGGTGCGAACGCGTAGCGCCCAACGAGCAGCTCATCCTTCCCCATCTCTTTCGATGGAATCTCGAAGTAGAGACGGTCGCCGACGTGATGCACCGCGAACATTCCTCGGCGCGTGACGGCGTCGCGAGTGATCACTCGATTGTACGGGCGAGGCCGTGCCACCGCGGTGACGAGGCCACCTCCAGCTCCGCCCGCGCCGCGCTCCTGCGTGTCGGCCGGTGTCGCCGGAACACCGGCGGGGTTGCGGTTAGGCGTTGGCGCCGGGTTCTGTGCTGGTACCGGCTGTGTGGCGGGGGGCGCCTTCGAGCAGCCGGCCACCACGCCGGCGGCGCTGAGGAGAATGACGAGTCGTTTGGACATAGGGGATCTACCGCGGGAGATGAGGATCCGCGAAAACGGAGGCGGCGACGTGAGTCGCTCGAGGATGTGGGCTGGTGGGTGCCGCCCTGCATGATGGGCAGGGTGCTCAAAAAGCTCAAGCTTTGGGCAAGTCGCCTCACCACTGTCAGCGGCCGGTTGGCACCCCAGCCGTGGAGAAAGTGTTGACAGTGTGCAAATGTTCCGGCCGCTTCGCGCCCCCTCCCCACGACGCTCAACGCCCCGCGGCAACGCTCCACGCCCAACGCCCACGCCCATGAGCTTCTCTCGAGCATCAATCCTTCCCGTCGTCGCCGTCTTGCTTGGTTCGGCTTTCGTAATCGCTGAATCGCGCGAGCGAGGCGCTCCTCCGGCACCGGAGACGATGTTTCGCGGCGGGCCGGCGCACCACGGCGTCTACCGGGGTGGCGGGCCAACGTTGCTCGGACTTGCCTGGCGCGCACCGACCGATGGAGATGTTGTGTCTTCGCCCGCTATCGTGGGCAACGACATTTTCATAGGAAGCGGCGACGGCTATCTGTATGCGCTCGATCTCGCCACGGGCGCCCGCCGCTGGCGTTACGACGCCGGAAGTCCGGTCAGCTCCTCGCCCGCGATCGGTGGTGGCCTCGTCTTCGCCGAGGCCCGCGATGGCAGCGTGTTCGCGGTCGACGCCGTGACGGGAAAGCAGCGCTGGCGCATAACGACTGGCGGCGACCTTCCTCTTCCCTGGGGTCATGAGAGCGGGGATCATTTTCTGTCGTCGCCCGCCTATGTCGACGGCACGGTGGTGGTTGGGGCCGGCGACGGCGGGGTCTATGCGCTCGACGCGACAACGGGTCGCCGCAAATGGCGCGCGCAAACCGAGGGTCGCGTGCGTGGCTCGCCGGCCGTCGCGAATGGGCGTGTGTACGCTGGCTCGTACGACGGACGCGTCTATTGCTACGACCTAACGAGCGGTGCGCTCCGCTGGCGCTATGAAACCGAAGGCGTGACGCTCCAATCGAAGTCGTATGGGTTCGACCGGCGCAGCATTCAGTCGTCGCCAGCAGTGGACAACGGCGTCGTCTACGTCGGGGCCCGCGATGGATTTCTGTACGCCCTCGGCGCGGACGACGGCAAGCTGCGTTGGCGCGTCGATCACAAAATCTCGTGGATCATCACGTCGCCGGCCGTGAGCGAACATATCGTTTTCGCCGGCAGCTCCGACGCGCATTTCGCGCAGGCGCTCGACTCCACCGGTGCCGAACGGTGGCGATTCGGCGCCGACGTCCCGGTGTGGTCGTCGCCAGCGGTCGCCGGTGACCTCGTCTACTTCGGCGACGCCGCCGGTCGCGTCCATGCCATCGATCGCGTCACCGGCAAGGAGCACTGGATGTTCCGCACCGGTGCGAGCGTCTTCTCGTCGCCCGTCGTCGCCGGAGACCTGATTGTCTTCGGGAGCACCGACGGCGGCGTGTACGCTCTCCGCACGAGCAACGGTCCGGCGATCAAGCGCGCCGTGTTCTTCGATACTTCCTATGTCAAGGCCGCCACCGTTAGGCAGCCGGATGTGACTGCACGTTACTTTGGCAATCGCGGTTACCAAACGCTCGATGCCGTCTCGCTGGCGCGTTTTCTCGAGGAGCGGATCGCCGATCGCGCGCCGAGTGTCGTCGTCTTCGCAGTCGATCAACCGCCGCCGGCGATCGTCGCCGCGCCGCTCGCTCAGTCGCTCCTGCGCCGCTACCTGGACGCAGGGGGCAAGGTTGTGTGGCCGGGGAAGCCGCCGCTCATCTTCCAGATGGATCTCGCCACCGGCAACTTCCCGCCGCTCTCGTCGATGAACTGGTCGGCACCTAACGAGCTACTTGGCGTGCCGCACGATGCCGCGATCTTCGACGTCCGCGGCGCGCGCGCGACCGCCGCCGGGTTGCGTATCGGGCTTCCCGCCCGTTGGCGCGACTCGTGGTCTGTTGCGCCGTCCGGTGTGACGACCGTCCTCGGCCTCGATGAATGGGGACTCGCCGCCGCGTGGATCAAGCGGTACT
>DATEHJ010000066.1:0-3955 GCA_035279645.1 Gemmatimonadaceae bacterium | reverse complement strand
CCAGCACGACGCCGATCAGCGACAGCGGCAGCGAAATGAGAATCGCGAGCGGATCGAGGAATGAGCCGAATTGGACAACGAGAATCAGATACATGAGCATCACCGCGATGCCGAGCGCGGTGAAGATGCTGCCGAACACCTGGCTTTGACTCTCGGCCTGTCCGCCCGCGGTTACACGATACCCGGCCGGCAGTTGCAGCTTGTTGACTCTCTTCATGACCTGCGCCGAGACATTGCCGAAGGAAGCGCCTTCTACGTTGGCGCCGATCATTATGACCCGCTGCCGCTGATAGTGATCGATCTGGGCCGGCCCAAAACTCGGCGTGATCGTCGCCACCTGACCGAGCGGCACGACCGGCGGGCTGGCCGACGCGGCGTTCGCGGTCGCGGCAGCGGCCGCCGCCGCCGTCGGCGTCACGACGATCGGAAGCCGGCCGAGGTCGTCCGCGTTCTCGCGCGCCTCGGGGACGAGACGGACATGGACGTAGCGGGAGATCCCCATCGGGTCGACCCATGTTCCGGCGTCGACGCCCGCGAATGCGAACCGGAGCGAGCTCGCGAGCTGGCTCAGATTCACGCCTAACGTACCAGCCAGACCACGATTGACGCGCACGTTCAGCTCCGGCTTCTGTCCACGCGTCGAGAGACCGACGTCCACCGCGCCCGGTGTGGACAGAACGATGCTCTGTATCCGCTCCGCGAACTGACCCAAGGTCGTCGGATCCGGTCCCTGCAATTGCAACTGGAGCTGCTTCTGCGCGCCGCCGAAGCCGGATGCGTACATGAATACGTTCGCTCCGCCTAACAAGCGCAGCCTCTTGCGCAAGATCTGCCCGAGGCCTTCCTGGCTCAGGCTGCGATCCTTCTTCGGCTTGAGACGGACGTATACGCTCGCGTTGTCGACTTCGCCCGATCCAGTGTTGCTGCCGACGGTCGTGTACGTGTACAACACTTCGGGCCGGGCGCGCACCATCCGCGCGACCTCCTCCGCCTTGAGCGTTGTATAATCGAGGCTCGAGCCGGGAGGCGTCTCGATCGCGATGTTCAACTCGCTCTGATCGCTCACCGGGACGAACGCGAAGCGGCCAATGGCGATCTGCAGCGCGATCGCGAGGAAGAAGGACAGCGCCGCCAGCCCTACCATCGTCCAGCGATGATCGAGCGACCAGGCGATGAGACTCTTGTAACGATCCGCCTGATGGTCGAACCACGTGTTGAATCGCGTGAGCGCACGGGCGATCGGGTTTTGCCGCTCGTGCGCCTCGAGCTGCGGATCGGGCCAGTACGCCGAGAGCATCGGGTCGAGCGAGAACGAGACGAAAAGCGACACCATCACCGCGCACGCGATGGTGAGCGCGAAGGGCTTGAACCATTGGCCGGCGACGCCGGGCATGAAGCCCACGGGCGCGAACACCGCCACGATCGAGAAGGTCGTTGCCGCGACGGCGAGACCAATCTCGTCCGTGCCCTCGTGCGACGCGGTCATGTGATCGCTGCCGAGCTCGACGTGCCTAACGATGTTCTCGCGGACGACGATGGCGTCGTCGATCAGGATCCCGATCGCCAGCGACAGGCCGAGCAGCGACATCGTGTTCAGCGTGAAGCCGAAAATCGCCAGCGGCACGAACGACGTCAGCACCGACACCGGCAGCGCGAGGCCGGTGATCACCGTCGAGCGCCAGGAGTTGAGGAACAGGAAAACGACGAGCACGGTGAGCAGCGCCCCTTCGATGAGTGCTTCCTCTACGTTGCGCACCGAGTGGCGCACGCGATCGCCGGCATCGCGAACCACTTCGAGTCGCGTTCCCTGCGGCAGCGTCTTCTGGAGCTGCGCAAGGCGCGCTTTCACCAGATCCGCCACCGCCGTCGTGCTGTACTCGCGCGACTTGACGATGTCGAGGCCGATTGCCTGACGGCCGTTGAACATCGCCGCCGACGTCGGCTCGGCGGCGCCCGCTTCCACGTTCGCGACCTGGCCCAGCGTGATGAGGTTGCCGCCCCGCTGCGCCACGACGAGCTGATTGAACTCTTCAGGATGCTCGAAGCGTCCCTCGAGGCGAATCGAGCGCTGCTCGAGCGCGCCAGTCACCTGACCGACTGGCGCGGCGAGGTTCTGCGCCCTCACAGCGTTCACGACCTGATCGATGCCGACGCCGAATCCCGCGAGCTCGGTGGGGCGCACATTGATGTTGAGCTGTGCGCTGTCCCCACCGACGACGTTCACCTGCGCCACGCCGGCGATCGCGCGTAATTCGCTCGCGATCCCGGGATCCGCGAGCTGCGTGAGCTGCGGTGCACTGAGCACAGTAGAAGTGAGAGCTAACGAAACTATCGGCAGCTGATTCGGATCGAAGCGCTGAATGATCGGCTCGAGAATCTCGGCCGGCAGCTGGGAGCGCACCGCGGAGATCGCGTCTCGAATGTCCTGCGTCGCCTGATCGACCGGTTTACTGAATACGAATTGCACGATGATCTGTGCGAAGCCGTCGCGCGACGTGGAGTTGATTTTGTCGACGCCGCTGATCCCCGAGATCTTGTCCTCGATGCGGGTCACGACCTCGCGCTCGACGACATCGGGCGAAGCGCCCGGGTAGACGACCGCAACGAACACGATCGGCGCATCGATGTCAGGAAACTCATCGGTGTCGAGGCGCGCCAACGCCGCGAGGCCGAAGGCAACGAGCGCGATCATCGTGACGACGGTGACGATCGGACGCTTGATCGCAAAGTCTGATATGAACATGAGGCAGCGTTACTGGTGGCAACTTCGGTTCGTCAGTTTGCAAGAAATACGTCTTTACATATGCCCGCGCCCATTGTCTCGCAAATGGTCACGACAGAGCGCGCTTGCACGTCTTAAGTGTACGCAGTGTGACTTCCCTCTCCCACCCAGCGAGAAATCAACATGAAATACGGCAGACTCGGTATGATCGCACTGGCGGCGCTGACGTTTGGCGCCATGCCGGCACAGGCTCAGTTTCCCCACATGGGAGTCACCGCCGGCGTGAGCTTCCCCAAGGGTGAATACGGCAACGCCTCGGATATGGGCTACAACGGTGGCCTGCTCCTCGGCTTCAGCGCCCCGATGATCCCGGTCGGCCTTCGCGTCGACGCCTCGATCCATCACTTCCCGGGCAAGGATTACACGGTCGGCACCACGACGATCAATGAATCGACCAACATCTGGATGACGACGGCCAACGCGACCTTCGATCTTCCGCTCCCGTCGCCGGTGAAGCCGTACGCGATCGCCGGCCTGGGATATTACGGCGCGATCACGACGGTGAATGGCGTCCCCGGCAGCACGAGCCAGACAAAGCTCGGCTATAACGCCGGCGTCGGCGTCTCGCTGTTCTCGCGGCTCTTCGCCGAGGTTCGCTATCATCACATGAACACCTCGGGCCAAGCGACGACGTTCATCCCGCTCTCGTTCGGTATCATGTTCTAGGCGTGGCGCGTGACGCGTTGAGCGTTGTGCGTGACGCGTTGTGCGTTTGAGTTCGGATGGGCCCGGCGAGCATCGCTCGCCGGGCTTTTCCTTTTCGAGCGCTCAACGCTCAACGCAGAACGCGCAACGTTATTCCATAACGGCATGATCGGCGGCCGCGCTCGCCCCCTTTGTCTGCCTAACCAGCACCAATAACGGAATCAGCGCGAGGATCAGCAGCGCGCTCAGAACGTAGATGCGTGAGTACGCAATCACGCTCGCCTGCGCGGTGATCTGCCGATCGATGATCGTCAGCGCCGCGCGGCGCGCCGCCCACATGTCCGCGCCGCGCGCCATCATCCCCTGGGTCAGCGAGCGCACGCGCATCAGGCTCGACGCGTCCGTCGTCGTCACATGCTCCGTCAACGTCGACCGAATTTGCGTCGTGTACCGGGCGAGGAGCGTCGCGATCACGGCAATGCCGAAAGACCCTCCCAACTGACGAAAGAAATTATATAGGCCCGTTCC
>DATEHJ010000065.1:0-3118 GCA_035279645.1 Gemmatimonadaceae bacterium | reverse complement strand
GCCAGATTTTTTCTCCCTGCTCGGTGTCACGGCGAGCAGGGGGCGCGAGTTTTCGTCGAGCATAGCGTTGAATGAAACAGCCGACCTAGCCGTGCTGAGCGACGCCTTCTGGAGGCGGGAGTTCGACACGCGCGACAGCATCATTGGCCGCACGATCCTGTTGAACGACCGCCCGTTCCAGGTGATCGGTGTTATGCCAGCACGATTCACGTATCCGGAGAGGACGGATGTGTGGATACCTGCGGCCAGGCCCGGCAGCGGCGCGCGGATGGAGATGTTCTCGACATCGATCGACTTGGTAGTTGTTGGGCGACTGGCCGCAAATGTCTCGCTCCCGCAAGCTCGCACGGCAATGACAACGATCGACTATCGCTTTCGACGCGAACACCCCAGTGGGTTATCATGGGATCGTGCGGACGTGGTCTCACTCCGTGCTCAACTACTCGGTAATTCGGAAAGGCGACTTTGGATGGGCTTAGGATTTGTCGTCATCCTGTTGATCCTTGCCTGCGTCAACGTTGCGGGACTCTTACTCACCAACGGCTTCGCAAGAAGAGACGAGATCAGGTTGCGAGCAGCCCTTGGCGCCGCGATCGGACGCATTTTCCGACAGCTATTGACGGAGAGCCTAGTCATTGCGGGGCTCGGCGGCGCCATCGGGCTCATCATAGCTTGGGCGTTTTGTCGATACTTGGGAAGCCTAATGCCTACGGAATTAGCCGAGGTCAACCCCCCTTCGCTTGGTTGGCGAATCGTTGCATTTACTCTCGCGATCTCGACCTTCGCCACTATCCTTTTTGGACTATTACCTGCCACCGCGCTGATGCGACGGAGCGACCAACTCTCCTTTAGATCGAGTGCGAGGTGGACTGTTGCGGCATTACCGAATCGTTTTCACAGCACGATCGCCGTCGTGCAGCTCGGGCTTGCGCTCGCGCTAGTCATCGGTGCTGGGCTTCTGTTGAAAAGCCTCTTCGCACTCGACCACGTTAGGTTGGGGTTCCGCCGCGACGGAGTTCTTGCTGCAACCGTTGCTTTACCAGTAGCTCGGTATCCATCCGCTTCGGCAAGAGCTGTCCTTTATCGGGAGGCGTTGAACCGCATTGCGAATGTTCCGGGAGTCGAATCGGTCGGTCTTGTCAACAGTCTGCCCCTGAGGCCCGGCGCAGCGGCATTTAGCTTCCAGATTACCGAACTCCCGCCATTTCCCAATGAGAATGCACCTCGCGCCCAATTTCTCGTCGCCTCGGAAGGATATTTTCGTACTCTTGAGATCCCTGTGATCGCGGGCCGAACTTTTAAGGATTCCGATACAGGCAACGACGCGCATGGCGTCGTGATCAGCAAAAAGATGGCTGATTTGTTCTGGCCCACTGTGAGTCCTCTAGGTTCGCATCTGCGAATCCCAACGGACAGTGCAAACCTAACCATTGTTGGAGTCGCGACTCCGGTACGCACAACGTCAGTCCTCGAGGAGGATGCCTGGCAAGGGCAAATGTATCTCTCGTTTGCGCAAGTAACCCCTGGCATTGTTACGTTTGTAGTCCGTGGTATCGTGGGCAAGGACGAACTAGCAAACTCGATTCGGCGTGCCCTCGCCGTCGTCGATCCACAGCTGCCGCTGTACAACATTGAATCGATGAAGGAAGTGGTGGATACAACATTGGCGCCGCAGCGTGCGAGCACGCTCCTCATCAGCATCGCGGCGGCCCTGGCGTTCTCACTCGCCATCGTCGGAGTGTATGGCGTCATGGCTGAGCGTGTGCAGCAACGCTCTCGAGAATTCGGCGTTCGCACCGCGATTGGTGCGAGCCCGACCGATATTCTAGTTTTAGTTCTGCGAGATGTAACTCGGCTTTCGTTGCTCGGACTTGGAGTCGGCTCACTGGTGGCCTATCTCGCGTCGCGACTGCTCGCGCATTTGTTGTACACGGTGAGTCAAACGGACGCTACGGTTTACGTACTCGGCGCGCTGCTGCTCGTATTCGCGTCGCTCCTCGCGGGCGCCCTTCCAGCAATCAGGGCATCAAAAGCCGATCCGTGTTTGGCTCTGCGGGTCAATTAGCGTCTAGCTCTTTGTGTACGCGAGGAACAAGCGGTCTAGCTGTTTCCGTGTGACAACGACTGAACTCGCGGTTGGGTGAGCGCAAACGAAACGGGCACCGCATTCGCGGTGCCCGTTTGTTATCGAGGAGAGGCTCTCTCGTTAGGGATCGACGACTACCGAGGGCGCGGCCGCCGCGGTGCTGTCGACGACGACCACCGTACCCACCATTGATCCCGGAAGTGGTGCTTGGATCGGTTGCGACGGATCATCCACCGGGCATCCGGCGGCGCTCGCAGATGGCGTGCAATTGAACCCGGCGCTGACGAGGTAGCCGCTGAAGTGCTTGACGCGGCGCCACACGATTCCCGTCTTGAGATCGATGTGCGTCGCCATCGACGGATCACCGGTCGTGCGCACTTCGTCGATGCGCGACGATCCGTCGGTGGGCGAGTAGAGGATCACGAAGTTCTGGAAGTACGACGAACTTCGCGCCAGCTGTCGTACGCTCGTGTTCGAGAGCAGAGGACTGTACGCATGCGTCTGGATCGTGACCCAACCGGCGTTCGGCCTGAACCGAAGATCGGGCTGGAAGTCGACGCTCACGCCACTAGCCGTATTCTTCGCGACAACCTGCACGGTGATCTTGTTCATCAACGGTGCACAGTCATCGTCCCAATGCTTCGCGCCGTACTTCGACGTCGCCGGATTGCACACCGCTCCCGCGGGCACGACGATATCGAAATCTCCGACGTGATAGCTGCCGCCGTTAGGCGACAGCTCGAGCGTTCCGAGGAACGTGCGATTGTGGATTGCGCCCGGGGCGTAAGCCGAAGACGAAGTAGCGGAGAGGGGATTGAGATTGCGGCCAGGTTCAACGACAGAAGAATCCTGACATGCAACAGCAAGCGCCGCTACAGCACCCACGAGCAGGAGGAGGGTATTACGTCTCATAGTCGTCGTCGACCAATGTGGGTGAAGTCCCGCCCGCGATCTTAGCGGACGAGGGGGCGAACCAAGGCGCCGGCATCGACACCAAGCTAAGGTGCTGCGATAAGGTCCGCTAGAGTCTGA
>DATEHJ010000064.1:0-6195 GCA_035279645.1 Gemmatimonadaceae bacterium | reverse complement strand
GACGGCCACACACATCCTCGACGTGAAAGCGCTAGCGCTCAAAGATCTCGCATCCGTACTTGGGCATCCGTGCTGGCAAGTGCGGTGGGATAACCAAGTCGGACTCGACATGAACTTCGGCGCGCCCAAGATGGAGATCCATGAGCCGAGAGTCAGCGACGCGCGCTCGGAACGGGTGCGCGCTACTTTCGCACGCCGTCGCGTTTCCCTTCGTGGCACGCATTGGCTTGTGATTGCCCCGTTCACGTGGACCATCCGGCTGGCGGACGGGCTGCGAGCGAGTGCTTCAAGCTCGGCTAAGCGCCAGGAGGTCGTTTGTCACCGACTCGGCGGCGAGAAGCTCGAGGCGATTCGAATAGATCCGCGTTCTGGTCGCACGCAGTTCTACTTCGATCTTGGCGCCCAGATCATTGTTCGTGGCGAGCGCGCTTCACCGTTCGGTGAATACGACCTTTGGAGCTTGCACGCGCGAGCACGTGGGCGCTTCGTCGCGATACACGGTGGCGGCGGCTACAGAAGCGGCTCGCTGCGGGGCACAGGCGATGGCACGCACCCGATCCTCGCCCGCGATGGCGAAGGATCTATTGTGGTTGGAAAGCCTCCCGAACGCAGCACCTGACGTACGATGTCGACAAAGGAGACTATGATCATTCGGCTTACCGCCTTCGGCGTCGCGAGCCTGCTCGCGCGCGTCGCGAGCGCTCAATCGCCACCTCGACAGGCGACGGCGATGACCCCAGTGGGCACCTGGCGCGGCACCTCGGTGTGCTTGGTGCGTCCTTCGCCGTGCAACGACGAAATCGTCGTCTATCGGATAGCGCGTGCGAAAGCTGCGGACACCCTGACGATAGACGCGCGAAAAATCGTACGCGGCGAGGAGCAGGAGATGGGCGTTCTCACCTGTGGCTTCACGCCGCCAAATGGACCGTTGACCTGCGCAATCCCGCAGGGCATCTGGCAGTTTCGCGTACGCAATGACAGCCTCGTTGGTGAGCTACGACACCCAGACAATACCAAGTTTCGCGACGTCCGGGCTGTTCGCGCACCATAGTTTTGGCGAGGCATCGATGAGCTTCTGTGATTTACAAAAAGACTCACGGATCCGCCTCCTTACGGCGACGCTGCTTTTCCCGGGCTCGCTCGCCGCACAGGTCGCCTCGGTCCCACGATCAGCCCAGACGGCCGCGGCGGCTGCGCTCAATGCCCAACTCGACCTTGCGCACCTGCGACGGCTTCACTGCGTATCGGCGGCATTCGCCAACTGCACCGGCGGGCTGCAGATCGTGGAAGGCTTCGAGTTGCTGCCCGGAACACAGCGGGGAGACACCGTGTGGCTGCCCGTGCGGTTCCATCTCCTCGGGACTGTCGCATCCAGCGAGGCCTCGCTCATGTTCTTCCCGGATCGCACCGACACACACGCCGACAGCGGCAGCGTCACGATGATTCGCCGCGGCGAGCATTGGACCATGGCGGCACTGCGCGTTGCCTCGGAGCGCCTGCAGACTTCCGTCGTCGCTGCCCGCCAGTTCTTCCGGTTTGAGGCCGACGATCGCCGGACCCTCGATTCGGCCGCCCGAGCACCGCGGACGCCTCGTCAGCCGCCGCCTAACGAACGAGGAAGCTGATGAGGACTCTGCGAAATGGCACCGGGCTGCGTTCTGCGTTAGGTGACTATCGGCACCGTGCTGAGGTTTGGCACTCTAGGAAGGTGCCCGCGTCCATCGAGAACTCACCAGAGATTCGCATGCGCTACTCACGACAACTTTCCCTGCGTTGTGCTCTTGTCCTCATCGTGCTTGCGGCGTGTGGCCGCAGCGATTCGGTCCTGAGTCCACACTTCGCTCAAGGCACGTACACCCTCGAGTCAGTGCACGGCCGGGGTGCAGCCTCGGGCATCATGGTGTTGTCGCCGACCGGCGATGTGGCGCGGCGAGTCCGCTATGCGCAGGCGGGCGGCACCCAATCGCAAGAGTATGTGGATGTCGGTACCTTCCGGCTTACTGCAGGTGGTGTGGTCGAACTGCAGTTGCGGGAGGACGGCGGCCGATCGTCCAATGTGTGGCAGCCACGCGCGACGCTCACTGGGAGCGTGCTGGCGCTGCAGTATCCGGATCCCGCGGACGGCCCGGATATCGTTGAATCCTATCGCCGGCAATAGGCCGCCTAACGGGCAGCGCGAGGTCAACCAGTTTCAACTCGTGGATCGCGCGGCATCGACGAGCGCGGCAACCTCGCTTTGCTCTATGAGCTCGAGCTTCACCCACCGTCGGCGTTAGGCAGCAAGGAGCATTGAAACCGAAGGAGCTCCAGCACTAGGCTAATACAGACATTCGAGGGCACTGTGGGAGCGAAAACATGGATGCTTGCATATGCCGATGGCGACGCTCGAATCGCGCTTGGAAACCAGCCTTCGCTCGACGTTGACGCGTCGCTACAGCTGGCGACCTCACTCTTTGCAGGGGAGAAACTCGCGCAGCTCGGACCGGGAGACCTGTCGTATACGTGTCCGCCGGACGATGAGATCAACGTGGGGCGGTTCCAGGGAGTTGCCGTAGTAGCTGCCAAGGAGTTCGGGATCGACTATCCGTCCGCGCTGCCGAAGCGCTTCTTGGAGCTTGCGCCGTTCGGCAAGGTCTATCTGCACGCCATGCACAGCGTAGTGGACTGGTTTGCCTTCGCCCAGTGCGAAGGCGGCAAGCTAGTTCGTTCGCTGAACGTTTCACCGGACAGCGGCATCATGGAGGACTTTGGAAGCAGGTTTCCCTTCGAAGAGCCATACTGGTCGGGCCAACATCCCGCGCTCGATCCGGAAGAGGATCCGAGCTCATATCCGTTTCCGTTCCATCCGCTGGAGTTGGCTGAAGCGGCGCTGCGGGCAATGTTCGGCTATCAACTCGAGGGCTACATCGACGATTCGCTTTTGGAGCCGGAGTCAATAGCGCTTATTCGCCTCAAGCGGTCGCGGAGTCGGTGGAAGTTCTGGAGATGAGAACAAGCGTCGGAGTCGCCGTGCGATTCTTCGAAGCTCGCTAGGTGCGCAACCAGTTGGACTCGCATGGTGACTAACCTTGGCGTTATCCCGCAGCACACTTGGCCTGAGGCAAGAGTCATGAGGCTGCTGATCACACTAGCTCTGGCCATGCTAAACGTGTCGGCGATTGCGACGAGCGAGGCGCAAGTCGCGGCATCACATGACACGGCTGTTCCCCCCATGGTGGCGCGTGCCATCTCGGACGGAACACGGGCCGAGCTATTGCTGATTTTTGGACCGCGTGCTGACTCCGGTGGCAAGCGACGGGATGCGTTCTTCTCGAACGAGATGCGGCTCGTCGAGGTACGCACCTTCGACAGTCAGGCGCTCGGCGTGCCCGGCGCTCAGGTGTGGATTGCGTTCCCGGAAGGCGTTGATCATTGGTATCACTACACGGTCGCCGTGCGTCGCTCTGAGGTCTTCCGTCTCGGTGGCTTTGAAGCGCCAGAGCTGCTCGCATTCGATCGCGCGCTGGGCTCGGCAAAAGAGACAGAGTCAAAACGAGCTGCGCTTCTCGCGACCGTCGCAGATCCCAATGGCGGTGTTCAGCTTCGCCTCACCGATCAACAGCGCATCCCACTCTCCACAGGGGAGATCCTCGTGCGGATCACGTCCGAGTCGCTGCAAGAGCACGCGTTTGCGGAGTATCGAAGTCGTTTCCGTTACGCGTTCCTCTTCTCTGAGTCCGGAGCGTTAGTGGACTGGGCGCGCACAGAGATCGCGAAACACGACTGATGCAGCGCTGCGCCCGGCGCCCCATGAGTGTCGCGGCGTTCAACGTTAGGCGGTGTTAGGTGGCCAACACGCTTCATCTGGACACCGCTAATGCAGTGGAGTAGAGAATGACTTGGTTCTACAAGGCGAAGCCGCACACTGTCAGACCGGAGCGCTGCCAACGCTGTCATGTACGAGCGCCAACTGAGGAGATTCGCATGTTGTGGCAGGCTAGCGCGACGGCATCCGCAAGCGAGGCGAAGGACTGGTGGTTTTGCGCCGAGTGCGCCGCCGAGCTGCGGAGTGGCGCACCACCCACGTCCTAGAATTCGAGTTCGGTCTTCTGCTAACGAACGCTGGAGCTGGCGCGTTAGGCAGCCCACACCCATCGATGACTCGAGAGCAACAGTTCGCGACCATTTCGGCGGCCAAGGCGCACGTTCTTCAATGGGCGGAGAGCCGACATGTGCCCCTCGTCCACGTCGACGTAGTGGTTCCTTTTGTCGAAACGGACTTTAGTCTCAGCGTGTGGCTGTTCTACGACACGGACGCGAGCGTGAGCGCGTGCAGTTTGAGTGGTACCACCGCCGCTGTGCAGGCGGAATATCGAGCGGGGTTGAGCGCCGCAGGGTACGACCTCGGGCTGCTCCCACAAGTCGAGTTCTATATGGGACTCACACGAGAACGTGGTCCAGCACTACGAGGGTAGTTACTTCTACCGCCTGCGATAGCACGCCGCGATTCAGAGAACCCTTTGATGTCTACGAAGAAGACCCTCTCTTCCATCCTCGAATCGGTGCGCCGGAAAGACTACGAACCGCCTCCGGTCATCGCGAAGCTCGGGTGGCGCTACCATCACATCGGCATTCCCACCAACACGCCTCGACCTAACGAGAAACATCTCGAGGCCTTTGCGCTGCACGTGTCAGGCTTCGCCACCAGCGCGTTCGGCATCGAATGGATGCGCTACTCCCCTGACAGCCCACTCCACCCCATCATCAAGGCGCTCCCTCACGTCGCATTCGAAGTCGATGACCTCGATGCGGCGCTCGAGGGTCAAGAAGTCATTCATCCACCCGGCTCACCCTCCGATGGCGTCCGCGCGGCGATGATCCTGGTCGAGGGAGCGCCTGTGGAGCTCATCTGGTTTCGTCGAAACAACAGCGCCGAGGCCTGAGCCACAGGCAGAACCACCTTTCTTCGCTGAGAGAGTGTCCCTAGTTCGAACTGCAGTTCGGCTCACCATTGGCATATTCCTCGGGGCAGTCACTGGCCTCGTGGCGGCGTTCGTAATCGTCTGGTTCTTCGTCGACGCCGACATGGTGCTCATGTATTTCTTCGTCGGCGCGCTGTTGGGCGCCCTCGCCGGTGGTCTGGCAGGACTCGCGTCAGCGGTTCGATCCAGTGCAACGTCTGCCTAACGTTCTGCTGCAGCAGGCGGGCGATGTTGGGATTGCGCGGGCTGGCAACCGGACGAAAACACGGCGATGCTTTTCAAGAAAGCCGTTGACGCTTTATCGTCCCGGCAGTGTCCGGCAGCGTCCGGCCTTGTCCGTGTCCAAAAGGTTTATGCCCGTCTGACTCGGATGCGCGCTCGGTGAGACATTGCAGATCTTCAAGAGGTCTGCCCGGCGCGGAACCAGTCAGCGGTGTCAGCGTAGTGTAAGCGCTATCAACGGCCTCTCTTTCTTCGAAGAGCCGGTGAATATTGCAAGTCGACGGACCGCACGGCAGCTTCCCCACGAGCCCCGAACCCGGCTTCAAGTCCTTTTAGGAGTCCGAGAATGGAAACCTTTCTCCAGGACGTCCGCGTTGCACTCCGCGCCTTCCGCCGTTCGCCGGCATTCCCGCTCACGGCCATCGCCACGCTCGCCCTCGGCATCGGCGCGACGACGGCGATCTTCACCACGCTGAGCGCGGTCCTGCTCAAGCCGCTCCCGTATCCAAACGCTCAAGATCTCTATAGCCTGCGCACCGCCCTCACCGACGGCCGTGTAACGACGGGCCTTCTATCAGGGGGGGAGATTTTCCGACTCAACGATCCGAAACTCTCCATCGAGCGCGCGGCGGGATTCCAACCGTTCGACCTCACACTGCTCGCCGCCGATGGAACGCCGTCGCACGTCGTGGTCTATGCGGTGAGCGATGGGTTCTTCGAGCTGTTCGGCCTCCCGATGACCATGGGTGGCTTTGCGCACGACGACTTCGTAGCACTGCCGCCGCCCCCTCCTCGTCAACCTAACGCGCCGCCGCCCCCGCCTGGACCACCGCCCGCGGTCGTGATCTCGACTCGACTGTGGAAGGACTTTTTCAAGGGCGACCCGTCGATAGTCGGCAAGCCGATTCACTTCGGCGAATTCAGCTCGACCGTCTCCGGCGTCGCGCCGCGTGACTTCGACATCCCGCATGCCGCCGACATCTGGGTGGCGCAGCGGACACCGTCCACTGAC
>DATEHJ010000063.1:0-3279 GCA_035279645.1 Gemmatimonadaceae bacterium | reverse complement strand
ACGTCCCACGCGTGCCACTCAGTTCCGTTCGAATCAAGAAAAGTTCGATACGCCATTTCGATCGACCTCGTCCACTGATGGCTTGATAAAGCAGACTTGATGCCAACTCACGCTTGCGTTCGCTCGCCGCGGCCCATAAGGTGCCACAAGCGACGCCGCGGAGAAGGCTGTCTCCTTGTGGAGTCACCATGGCGAAGGGCCGGATACTGCTCGCCCATGGAAATACAGACTGCCAAACGATTTACGGCAGCGCGCTCGCTCACGACGGCTATGCGGTCGACGTCGTGGTCGACGTCGAATCCGCGCTCCAAAACCTCGCAGGCGCCTCGTACGACCTGGTAGTTGCTGACCTCTATCTGCAAAGTGTAGGGGACGAATGTCTCATTCGACGGATGAGGCAACTCCCTCTTGCGGCGCATTTGCCAGTCGTTGTGCTCACCGGTTGGACCACCGAGCCGCACCGGCGTGTGGCAATGCACGAAGACGCGGACGGCTTTCTCCCGCTGCCCACCCGCCCTCGTGATTTGGTCGCGACGGTCGCTTCCCTTCTCGATCAACCGAGCCGGCAGAACAGCGCGTCCTCAGCGCGCGCGACCGATGAGGATGGGCCGGTCATGAAGGAGTTTTGAACAGGCGCGAGCTTGTCCGGCACGGCCGCTGCAAATAGCACGCGATAACCAACTCAGAAACGCGCGTGCTCACTCGTGTCGGTGCAGCTCGACTGCTCGTTCTATCGCTGCTGCTCGCCTCGCGCGACGCCGTCGCTCAAGAGAGCGCGCCCGAAACGTTCTTCCGCGCGTCGGATATCGCTTGGGCCAGCGCGTTCGCCATTGGATCCTATGGTCTATCGAGCGTCGACCCGGCGATCGCCAAGTATTTTCAGACTCCGGAGCATCAGAAGAATCAGAGAATGCGCGCCGTCGCGAACGCGTTTACGCACGTGCAGGAGACGACGCTCACCATCGGCGGCATTCTCACCTATGGCGTGGCGCGTCTCGCGGGTGCGCGCGACGTCGAGACGGTCGCGCTCCACGCGACAGAGGCGGTCGTCGCGACGAGCCTAACGAGCCAAGTGATTCGTGGGCCGCTTGGCCGCGCACGACCAAAAGACGCGACGCCGCAATTCGAGGATCAGTACGAGTTCCACTGGTTCGATGGCTTCAGCCATTTCCAGTATCGCGCCTTCCCGTCCATTCATTCCGCGTCGGCATTCGCCGCCGCGACAGCGGTCGTCGCCGAGACGCACTATCGCTCGCCCAACTCGACGTGGTACGTGGCGCCGCTCGCGTACACGATCGCCGCCGGTCCGGGCTACGCGCGCATGTACCTTGGCCAACACTGGGCCAGCGACATCTTCATGGGCGCGTTCGTCGGCACGTTCTACGGCTTACGCGTCGTCAACTACACGCGAGCGCATCCGGACAATCGCGTCGATCATTTCTTTCTGGGATCGTACAAGCCTGGACTTACGGTGATACCCCTGCGAGGCGGGGCTCGAGTCGCGTATCGGGCAAGATTCTGAAACCGACGACTGTGCAACGGTTGCGCCGCTACTGTATTGATTGGAGCGCTTGCCGCAGCCTGGGACCCAACGCGTCGATGTCGGCCACCGATACGGCACCTACACTGAGGCGGAACCAGCCATCGTCTTCCGTCGAGCCGAACGCCTGGAATTGCACCATCGCGAGACCGGCGGCGCGAAGCAGATACCGACGCACCGATTCATTCGTGCCCAGGACTTCGCCGTCGGGCGTGCGCGCGCCGGCAAGATCGAAACGCGCGCTGAGGTAGATCGCGCCCTGCGGGTTCGTCGCTTCGACCGGGAATCCCTCGGCTTGCAACGCTCGAAGAACACCGGCGAGCGCATCGAGACGCTTCTGAACCTCCGGACGCATCTTGTCGTGGAACGCGTCCATCCCCTCGTCATCTCCGATCAGCTTCGCGGTGGCGATCTGCTCGGCGCGTGGCGCCCAGGCGCCGACGTGACCGAGGACGTCGGACATTCGCTTGATGACGTCCGCGGGACCGACCGCCCAGCCCACACGCAGACCCGTCGCGGCGAACGACTTCGAGATCGCGTCGATCAGGATCGTGTAGGGCTGGATCGCGGGGCGCAGGGCAACCGGATTCACATGCTGCTCACCACCGAACGTGAGCATCCAATAAACCTGGTCGTAGAGCAAGTAGAGCGGACGCTCCCCTCCGGTGCGCTCACGGCGCGCGTTCTCCTCGAGGACGACGTCGCAGATCTCCGCCAGCGTGTCGGCGTCGAACAGCGTGCCGGTCGGGTTGAGCGGCGAGTTGAGCACGAGCATCCGCGCCCCACGGACGACGCGGGAGAGCATCGCCGCGTTAGGCAGGAAGTTCGTGTCGGCGCCACAGAGCACCATCACCTGCTCGGCGCCGATGAGCTGCGAATAGTAGTTGTTGTTCCACGACGGCACCGGAAACACCACGCGGTCTCCCGGATCGACCAGCACGCGATACGTGCCATAGATCGCCGGTCGGGCGCCGCTCGTCACCAGCACCGACGCCAACGGATAGGTGATGCCGAGTCGCCGTGTATAGAATTCGCTAATCGCGCGGCGCAGCGGCTCGACGCCGTCCGACGGTGGATAGTTCGTGTGGCCGGCCTGGAGCGCCGCCGTCACGCCCTCGAGCAATGACCGCGGAATGGCGAACTCCGTCGGGCTGAAATCGCCGACGGTGAGATTGCAGATCGGCTTGCCCGTCGCGGCGAGGGCGCGAACCTCGGCGCCGATCGCGAGGATCATCGACCCGGCCAGTTCCTGCGCGATGGTAGAGACGCGCGACGGATCGGCGGTCGCGGGGCGTGAGTCGACAGTCTTGGAACGAGGAGCGGCGTTGCGTGGGGTGGCTTCGATGCCGGCTTCGTTCACGTCGTCCTCGCTTTTTGGGTGGAAGAGCTCGCGCTATCTGAACAGTAACGGAATCGGATTCCAGATTGTCCACGCGCCCATGGTCCCCACTCAGTGGGGACCACGAGACCGGCGGCGATCAGCACGTTCCGAGGCGCCACAGAAATCCGAGGAGCTGAGCGAAGCGGTCCATCGGGCGGCCGGCTTCCGTGACCGCGGGGGCGCCTAACGAGACAAGGGCCGAGGAAGGCGGCTCCCTCGTCGCTGCGCTCCTCGGGATGACATAACCCTACAGAGAGTCAGGCGCGTCGCTCGTCGCGCGATCCGCGAACCGCCGCCGTTCGTTCTCGCCGTCGGCCAATGGGGACACACGCAGGAACTCACCGAGGGAGGCCCCGGT
>DATEHJ010000062.1:0-2546 GCA_035279645.1 Gemmatimonadaceae bacterium | reverse complement strand
CTTGCGAAGTTACTAAACTCCCTCGAGGGTGGACCAACGCTGCTCGCCATCCGCGATCTTACCGTGTCGCAGTCCGAGCCAGCCGCACTGCCGGAACGCGCCGAGGCATTGCGCATCGAATTCACAATCGAAGGCCTCATGTTCACACCGCAACGCATCTCAACGCCGAGTGCCGGACGGACGGCCCGATGAGAGCCACATGGCTGGAGCGCCTCCTCTGGAGCGTGGCCGCTGTCGCCGCCGGCATTGCCGTAGTGGGCGCACGGAGCGCGAACCGGCTTGCCTCATCGATTCCGGTGCCGACACTGGCGGCGGCGCCGGAGCCACGGCGTTACGACACCGACTCACTCGCCAACGCCGCGTCGTCCGTGATCCAGAATGATCCGTTCCGCCTTTCCCGGCAGCCTGCAAGGGTCGCCTACGCGTTCTCGTCGGAGGGACAACCCGCTCCCGCGCCGGTGCGTGCCCCACGGCCCAATCTCATCCTCCGCGGCATCGTTGGCGGGCCGCCGTGGAGCGCAATCATCGAAGGAATTCCTGGGCGGGACGCGGGCGCGCTGCTCCGCGCGGGAGACAGCATCGCGACCCTCGTCATCAAGGCAGTTGGCCGCGATACCGTCATCATCAAGGGTGCGGACACGACGTGGCGCCTCACGGTGAGGCGCACATGGTGAGGCGAAGATCGGATATCTCACGAATCGCGCGACGCCCTGGCCGCCGCGTGCGCATCGCCGTGCTGTGGCTGGTGCCCCTTGTCAGTCTACCGTCCATCACGCAGGCGCAACGCGATACCACGGTCGAGTCTCGGGGCGACAGTGTTTCTATTCACCTCCTCGACGTCGACATTCGAACGGCGATTCAGGCGCTCGCCGCATATCTCGACCGGCCCGTCGTTCTCGGTAATGTTCAAACCGTGCGTATCAGCGTGGAATCGCCGCGACCCGTGCCGCGCAGTGATGTCGTTAGGCTTCTTCGCAGCGTACTCGAGAGCCAGAACATGCAGCTCGTCGCGGACAGCGCGGGCGGCGTCTATCGCGTGCAGCAGAAAGAACCGCCGAAGCCTGCGCCTATCCAACTCGCCTCCTCCGGTCCCGCGGCCCAAGGTGGTCCGGTTGAGCTATTCGTCGTCCATCTGAGACACGCCCGCGCCAACGATGTCGCCGCGACGATCAATGCGCTCTACGGACGCGCGAGCTCGTTAGGCGAGATTGGCGCGCGAACCGGAACGCTGTCCCGGGATCTGACTGCCCAGCAGGTGCCGCCTGGTGTCCCGACGCCCACCGCGCCGGCTGGCGCCGTGACGAGCGTCGCCGGTCGAAGCGCCACGCTGAGCTCGGACATCACGATCGTACCGGATTCTCGGGGGAACAGCCTGTTGATTCGCGCCTCGCGCAGCGACTTCGCGCTGATCGAGGCAGCCGTGCAGGAGATCGACGTGCGGCCACTACAGGCGCTGATCGAGGTCGTCATCGCTGAGGTGCGAAAGGATCGCAGTCTCAATTTCAGCGTTGACGGCACATTTCCGCCAACGAAGGTGAACGGTTCGCAGAACACGACCGTGGAAGGGACGAACACTGGCGCAGGTCTCGGCGACTTCGTCGTCAAGGTCATGGGTATCGGCGCCGTCGAGGCGTCCGCGACGCTGCGCGCCGCGGCCGAGCGCGGAGACGCGACGATTGTCAGTCGTCCGGTGCTCCTTGCCGCGAATAACGAGGACGCAGAGATCAATGTCGGCAGCCAGCGCCCCTTTGTTCAGGTGTCGCGAGTGCTGCCAACGGACAACACGGCGCGTGATCAGGTCGTGCAATACCGAGACGTCGGGACGCGCCTCCATATCCTGCCAACGATCAGCGTCGATGGATACGTGATGCTCCAGGTGACGCAGGAGGTGAACGCCGCGACCGCGGAACAGGCGTTCGGCGCTCCAGTCATCTCGACGCGCTCTGTTCAGACAAGACTGTTGATCAAAGACGGCCAGACCATCGTGCTCGGCGGGCTCACCGATTCGCAGAAAGAGCATCGGCAAGGCGGCATTCCGTTGCTCTCGGCAATTCCGTGGATCGGCGGGCTCTTCGGACACCTTTCACATCAGGTCACGGAAACTGAGCTTTTTCTATTCCTTACGCCAACAATCATCAGAGGGGACGACGACGTAGATGCAGTGACCGATCCGCTCAGGAAGAAATCAAAAAAGATCCAGAACAACTGATCGTCATCCAAATACGCCAGGACGCTGAATTGGCGAGTCTCCGAGTCAAGCAATCAGAATGGCGACGGCGCGGAAATAGTATCGAGCCATGGTCTCTCGCCTTGTCGAGTCCTCGTGAACACGGCTGGTCGCCTTGTCGGCTGTCGGCGTCGATCGACGTTATGGAATGATCTGCAGCGTCGCGATCATCTGAGTGCCGTGATAACTGCACCGGTAGGGAAATGTCCCGACCCGATCCGCCGTCCAGTTGAAGTTGCCATCCAGCGCGATCGGTCCGGAGTCACCCCACGGCCCGCCGGTCACACTGTGCACCGTTTGACCCACGTTGTACCAGCAA
>DATEHJ010000061.1:0-6935 GCA_035279645.1 Gemmatimonadaceae bacterium | reverse complement strand
GTGCATCGCCTCAGCTACGGTCGTCGCGTGGCCGTGATCCGACAGCGCGCGCATCAGATCCGCGCGCGTCAGCACACCGACCAACGCCCCACTTTCCTCCACGACCGGAAAGTCCTGCTGAAAACCATCGAGCGTGAGCTGAACGGCGCGGGACAGCGGATCGCGCGGCGCGAGGGTCTGTACCTCGCGAATCATCAGATCCTCAATCGGGACGCCATCGAGCGTCGCCGACGTCTGCGCCGCAGCCGCCTCGCTGCTCGCACCCAACCAGACGAACAGCGCGATGAGCACCCAGAACGGATTGAAGCGGAGTCCGGCGATGCCTAACACGAGCGCGAACACGCGGCCGACGCGCGCCGCGACCTCGGTGGCGCGGGCGTAGTTGTCCATCCGCATCGCCAGCACGGCACGCAGGACACGCCCGCCGTCCATCGGAAATGCCGGCAGGAGATTGAACCCCGCGAGTATCAGGTTCGCGAACACCAACTGATACAGAAAGACGCGGGCCGACATGACCATATCGATATCGTAGAGATCCCCGGTCGGCGCTGGGCCGGACACCCGAACGATCGCGAAGAGCACCAGCGCCAGGACGACATTCACCGCCGGCCCCGCGAGCGCGGTGAGCAACTCCTGCCTCGGTTCGCGCGGCATACGCTCGAGCCGCGCGACGCCGCCGATCGGCAACAGAATGATGTCGCGCGTCACGACACCATACCGGCGCGCCGTGAGCGCATGTCCGAGCTCGTGCATCACGACGATGGCGAACAGCGTCGCGATGTAGAGCATCGCCATGCCCACCGCCGCGGCGCCCTGCGCGTAGGTCTGATACGCGATCCATGCCAGGAGCAAGAGGAACGTCGCGTGGACATAAAGATCGATGCCCACAATGCGCCCGATGCGCCACGACCACCTCATCGCGCGCTCCTCGTCATCGAGACGGCTCGGCGACGGTCACCGCGCCGGCCCACGGCGTTCCAGGGCGGCGGTTGCGCAAATACAAATTGAGCGACCCGAACTTCAGCGCCGACTTGAGCTGCAGGAGCGTGCGCGTGCTGTCGTCGGCGAACCACACCTCGGCGCGACCTCCCGCACCGAAAATGCCCGACGTCTTGATCACGGGCCTAACGACGATCGCATTGAACTCACCCGCCGGCACCTTCACCCGCTCCTTCCGCACGACCTCGACGCGCACCGGATTCTTATCCGGCCGAAAATACCGAGCGAACTCGTACGTCCTCCCAACCTCCAGCGGGATGCTGCGCAGGAAGAACAGAAACGAGGCTTCATCGAGCGGATCGTCGACCGTCGGCGTCTCCGGCTTGCCATTCTCGCTCAGCATCTTGCGATCGGGGAAGAACTCGAAACTGCGTTGGCGGTCGTACGAGCCCTCATCGATGTTCTGTACCGCGCGCAACGTCGAGTATGACTCCGGATCGAACCAGCTCTCGTAACTGTCGTTTACGCGATACACGCGAATGCCGCCCTTCACTGTAAAGGTCGCGTGCACGGCGGGCGCTCCGCGAATGCTGTCGAGTCCCAATACCTCGAGCACCGCGCTCCCGACTCCTAGGAACCCGTATTTCACCTGATACTCGAGTCGCTCCTTGTTGCCGAAGGGGAGACGACCCAAGGCGAGCGCGATCGCGGACGGTTGGGGCGGCGTCGGCGCAATCGTCGCCGGAGCTGTCGTCACCGGCGCTAGTGGTGATGCCGCCAACGGAGGTGGCGGCGCCGGAGCAGCGGACACAATCGACGTCGAGTCGCGCCGGTTGGACGACGAATCACGCGTCTGCGCCGGAGGGACAGCTCTCGAAGACGAAGCCGCTTGCCCGAGAATACCGCTGACGGTTCGCGGCGCGCCTGCGCGAGCGGCAGCCATCGGCGATCGCAACGGTGCTGGCGCGACCGCCACCGTATTGGCTGACGCCGGTGCCGCGCTCTTGGCAGCCGTGTCCGGCGCCCGTCCGCCCGGCTTGCGACAGCCGAGCGCCGCGAGCACCGACAAAAGGATGCACGCGCATCCGCTCAGTTGTCTTCGCATGAGAATCGTCGAGTATGCCCTGAGTCGTTCAGGAAGTTCATGCTGCATGCCACGCTGCGCCGCGATGGCGATGGATGCGACCGCGCCGTCGACGCCGTACAATTGGCCACACTCTCGGACTCGAGGACACGCGACATGAGATCCCCAGCTCTCGCTTCGATTTGCTTCACAGCGTTCGCGGCTGTCACCGCGCTGGCTCAGCAACCGCCAGCTCAAACTCAAGGGGACGACTACACCCGCTACGAGCTGCTCGCCCCCGGATCGGCGAAGTTCCGCATCATCTACGAGGTAACCGCCACCACCGCGGGAGCGAGGCAATTCTTCAACCCCATTCGAAAAGGAAGCGTCGCCAGCGACGAGCATGTCTACGACCGCTCCACCGGCGAACCGCTCTCGTTCGACGTCGTAAACGGGGACGTCGCGCATGCTGCAGGCGTGCGCGGCGCCGACTCGACGTCGCAATACATTCGCGTCCGCCTCGCCCGCGCCGTGCCAACCGAGGGCGAAGGGAGAATTCTGATCGACAAGACGTACTACGATCCGAAGAGCTACTACGAGGAGAACGGACTTCTCGTGTTCGCGCGGCCGCTCGGGATCAAGCGGAACGCAGTTGTTCTACCCCTTGGTTACGAGATCGTCTCTTGCAACATTCCGTCACAAGTCATTGAAGAATCCAACGGGCGCATCGCCATCAGCTTCTGGAATGCGATGCCGAGTGAAGCGCCGCTCATCGTCAAAGCACGCAAGCTCGCCGGCACCCCGCGTGGACCGACCACCGCGGCGCGCACGTCCACGAGCACGGTGCTGCAGGCTGGCGCCGCCGGAACGACGGCCCCCGCGCGACGTCTGCCTCTCGACGAACGAGCGCACCAAAACCGGGAGATAGTGTATTTCCTTCAGCAGCCCGAGACGCACGCGTTCGATCTGTACCACGACTACACGGAGACGCGCTCGGGAGTCGACAAGTACCTCAATGTCGTGCGCACGGGGAGCGCGGTCTCCCATCCATCGGCACACGTCCTGGACACGGGCGAAGAGCTGAAGTGGGAGGTCGTCACGGGAGACGCGATCCGGCGTTCCGGTCTCGACGTACCCGACGTGACGCCTCAGACCCAAGTGGTGGTCTTTCATTTCGCGCCGGTCAAGCCGAACGGGTCAGTGCGACTGCGGATGTACGAGACGTACACCGACAGCGCCCGGTATCGGCTCGATGACGGCGTGCTCGTGTGGGACCGCTCCTTCGGTCGACCGGCGAATGCGGTCGTGCTGCCGGCGGGGTGGTATCTCACGAACAGCGCCATACCAGGCACAGTCAGCGAGACGGCGGACGGGCGCGTACGTCTCGATTTCATTAACGGTCGGCCCGACGAAATCGACGTGTTCCTCACGGCGCGCCAACGCGCGCGAGCGGGCCCATGATATTCAACCCAAGTATGGACAAGGCCGCCAGCATTCTCATCATCGACGACGAGCCGCAGATTCGCAGCGCGGTTCGAGACGCGCTCCGCGAGGTGGCGGACCGCATAGGTGAAGCCGCCACCGGCGCCGAAGGATTGAACGTTGCCGTGGCGGAGCGGCCGGAGCTCGTCGTGCTCGACCTCGGTCTGCCCGACTCCGCCGGCGTCGACGTGTGCCGCGAGCTGCGCCGGTTGCTCGCGTCTCCCATCATAGTCCTCTCGGCCAGGCATTCAGAGGATGAGAAAGTTTTACTCCTCAATGCCGGCGCTGACGACTACGTTACCAAGCCGTTCAGCGTTCTCGAGCTGGCGGCGCGCGCGCGAGCCCAGCTGCGGCGGGCGCGATCGGCGTCGCCAGCGACACCGTCGCCGGTGACGATTCACGGTCTCGCGATCGATCCGGTCACGCGCCGCGTCGAGCGAGATGGCCGGCAAATTCACCTCACTCCGATCGAGTGGCAGATCCTGAGCACACTTGTCAGTGCCGGCGGCCGAACGCTCACGCACCAGCAGATCTTCGACGCGGTGTGGAGCCGGCAGTTTGGCAGTCCGCAGCAATACCTGCGCGTTCACATCACGAACCTTCGGCGCAAGATCGAGAGCGATCCGGCCTCGCCGCGAATCGTGATCACCGAGCCGGGCGTTGGCTATCGCGCCGACGTCATGCGTTGACGTGACGAGCACAGTTTCCACTCGTAGCCGCACACCCTCGCTCGGACGTCGTTTGCTTCGTCGGCTTCCTTTTCCCCTAACTCGAGCCGACAGGAAGCCACTCCACGTGAGCCCGGCAGTCGTGTGGCTCTTCTGGATTGTCATTCTCGCCGCGGCAACGGCGGCGATGTGGTGGGTTCGCGGACAGATCGATCAGGCACACGTCGTTCTTTTGTACTTGCTCATCGTTCTCGGCGGGAGCGCGACAAGCGGCCGCGCGCTCGGCTTCACACTCGCTCTGCTCTCGTTCGTTCTGATCGATTACTTCTTCCAGAAGCCGTACTACGACTTCTTCAACGACAAGCCGCTGGACCTGTTCGTCCTGATCACGTTTTTGACGACCGCGATCGTCTCGACGCAGCTGCTCGCTCGCGCGCAATCGGAAGCGAAGGAAGCGCGCGCACGTGCGGTCGAGGTGACGTCCCTCTCCCGCCTCGCCTCCGAGACGCTCAACGCGGGACGGGCCGAAGAGGCACTCGTTCGCATCGTCGACGTGATTCAGGGGACGCTCGGCGTCAGTGGCTGCGTCATCTGGCCGTGGGCCTCGGACCGAGGCTTCGAGCAGTGCGTAACGACTGCGGGGATCGAGTCGAAGCGTCGCGAACCGGACCCGCTCGTGCAACGTGCCGCCGAGCGCGGCGAGCCACTGACGCTGTCGGTGGATGGAGCGCTCGACGGTCAGTACGGCAATGGCGCGACACCCCACGCCGCTCCAGGAACGCGTGAGCTGTTTCTCCCGTTAGGCGCTCAGAAGGGAGTCGTCGGCGTCCTCGTGCTCTCCGATGATCAACCGATCGTATTCGATCCACCGAAGCAACGCTTTCTCGCGGCGCTCACGTACTACGCCGCGCTGGGCATCGAGCGGGCTCGTCTCGTGCGCGAGGCCGAGCATGCGGCCGCGCTGCGCGAGGCGGATAAGCTGAAGGACAACCTGCTCGCCTCGGTCTCGCACGACCTGCGTACGCCGCTGACGACTATCAAGGCGCTCGCGCAGACGGCGGCTCTGCGTGGCGACACAGCGGCCGCCGCGATCGAGGAACAGGCCGACCGCCTGACGCGACTCGTCGCCGACCTGCTCGATCTGTCGCGCATGAAGGGTGACGCGTTCCGCGCCGCGCCCGACATCAACACCGCCGAGGACCTCATCGGTGCCGCGCAGCGTCAGGCGCAGGGGCTACTCGCCGACCGGCGATCGATCCACACCGTGGTCGACCTCGAGAGTCCGGCGCTCGTCGGCCGCTTCGACTTCACGCATGCGCTGCGCATTATCGGGAATCTCCTCGAGAATGCGCTTCGCTACACGCCGCCTGGTGGGAGCGTGGAGCTCGGCGTACGACGCGACGGCGACGCGCTCGTGTTCACCGTTGCCGATCGCGGTCCCGGGATTCCCGCGGCGGAGGCAGACCGCATATTCCAGCCGTTCTATCGTCACGCCGATGCGGCGCCCGACGTCGGTCGTGCGGGACTCGGTCTCTCGATCGCGCGCCGTCTCGCCGAGATTCAACAAGGCTCGCTGGGCTACGAGCCGCGGCCCGGTGGAGGGAGCATCTTCGTGCTTCGCCTGCCGGCGGTGGATCTCGACGAAAACTGAGCCATTCCCGTCATCCCAGAAGGATCGTTCACTCGTTGATGCTCGCGGGCGCACACCGCTCACAACGCGCGCACCATCCGAAAGTGCAGATTCCTTGCGCTTAGGATGACAGTGCGCGGCTTAACGCAATCTTAGCCGTCGTCGTTTATCGGCCGCGCGTAGCTTGGCAGAGAGCTCCAGATCGTTCGCGGTCGGATAGTCCGCCCCGACGTTGCGGTGGGTGGCGGCGCGGCGGGACCGCGACGATCGGGGAGCTGCTGTAGTTTTCCGCGATGGCCGAGCGCGCCGCGGCACCCACCCCACCTCGTTATGCGTGGTACGTCGTCGGCGTTTTGACGCTGGCGAACGTCTCCGGGTTCCTCGATCGCCAGGTGCTGAGTCTCCTCGTGCCCGCGATCGAACGCGACCTCCAGATCACCGACACGCAGATGAGTTATCTCATCGGCCTCTCGTTCTCGGTGTTCTACACGGTGCTTGGCCTTCCCATCGCCTGGTGGGCCGATCGCGCCAATCGCCGCACGATTATGGCCGCGGGCGTCACGCTGTGGAGCGTGATGACGGTGATCTCCGGCCTGGTGTCGACGTATCCGCGACTGCTGTTGGCGCGGATCGGCGTCGGAGTCGGCGAGGCGTCGCTGGCGGCGCCCTCGGTCTCGCTCATTGCCGATTACTTCCCGCGCGAGCGCGTCGGGATTGCGATGAGCGTCTGGTCGTTAGGCATCTTTCTCGGATCAGGGCTCGCGTATTTCATCGGTGGGTGGCTCGTCGGGCTCGTCTCGTCGGTGGGAGTCGTTAGGCTGCCGCTCGTCGGCCCGCTTCGGGCGTGGCAGACGGTATTCGTGCTCGTCGGAACGCCCGGGTTGCTCGTCGCCCTGCTGATGCTGACGATCCGGGATCCGCGGCGCGCGGCTGCCGTCGCGTCGGGATCGGCGACGCGCCAAACGGCGCTCATTCCTTACGTGCGCGCCAACCTTCGTACCTTCACGACGCTCGGCTTCGGCTTCGCGCTTTCGGCGTCGGTGAATTTCGGAATCGCCGCGTGGCTCGCGACCTTTCTGGTCCGCACCTATGGCTGGACGCCGGCGCGCGCCGGCATGCTTCAAGGAATTCTCACGATGACCGTGGGTGTCGT
>DATEHJ010000060.1:0-3404 GCA_035279645.1 Gemmatimonadaceae bacterium | reverse complement strand
CCCGGCTGCACTCCGCTCGCGCCATATGCCGTCCGCAGCCGCAACTGCTCGAGCCACGACAATCGTGGGAAGAACCCCTCATCGGAAACGATCCATGAAAGGCTCGCCTTCGGGTAATACACCTGTTGGAAGTTGGTGCCGAAAGCACTGTTTTGATCGGTGCGAATTGCCGCCGTCAAGAATAGGCGATCGTTGAAACCGGCTTGCTCCTGCGCGTAAACGCCTAACGTCTTTACCGCTGTCGGCTGGCTGTTGGACGCATTCTTAAGCGACGCTGCGGTGACCGTCGCGCCGCCAGGCGGCAAGATGCTGCCGTTCGTCCGGATCGAGTCCAGCTCGACGTTCGTGTAATCGCCGCCCACGCTCGTCTGGAAATTGATCCACGATCGGTAGTTGTAAGTGGCGGTGCTCGAGATCTTCGCCGAGAAGTTCCGGAACTTCGTCGAATTGTCGGTCACGGCGCCTGAGCGCGCGGTCGACGTCTGCGGCGGGCACTCGTTGAGGCGGCACAGTGCGAAGAAGTCGATGGCGGCGAGATCGAGGCCCACCGTGCCATCGTTGCGCAACCAGGGGAGCGGTCTCCAATTGCTGTTCACGCTCCCGGTGAAACGCTGCACATCGGAGTTCTGCGTCTGCTGCATGATGTCGCCAGGTGCCCACTGCAGTGCGTCGTGGAGCGGCGTTCCATTTGACTGATTCGGATCCTTGTCGAGGCCGCACGGCGCGACGCCGCCGGGGCAGCCCTTGTAACCGTAGTTCTGCATGCCGACATAGTAGAGGGCGATGATCAGGTCGCTCTCCGGCGGGATGCGATTGTCGAGCTTCGAGAATCCACTCGAGAAATTCAGGTCGAAAGTCGGTGAGAGTTGCGCGCTGAGATTCCCGCGAAACGAGGACCGCTGCTGGGCCGACGGATGGAACCACTCGTTACGAACGGGAATGTTTTGCGAGTTGAAGCGCTGCACCTCGTAACTCGGCATCTGAATCGGTCCGATCTCGTTGTCGATGTCGCCGCTGACGAAGAAACGAACGAGGTCATTGCCGCCGCTGATGTTCGACCCGAACAACGTGCCCTGGCCCAAATGCACGAATGTGTTCTGGGGATCCTCCATCCAGTTGTAGTGCGTGAGGCTGTCGGACACGCATTCCCCACCTTGTGCCGCGGAGAAACCGGAAGTGACCATTGTTGCCAACTGGCAACGAATGACATTGCCTGTTACGGGATCGTGACCAAAGTTCGCGTACATGGCCTGGTACGGAACGCGATCATCGACCGTTCGGTGCTCGGCCGTCCAATTCCACCGCGTCGAGCCGGCACGGCCCTTCTTCGTCGTGACGAGGACGACACCGTTCGCCGCATTCGTTCCATATAAGGTCGCGGCTGACGGGCCCTTCACGATCTCGATATCCTCGATCTCGTCCGGGTTGAGCGAGCCAAGCAAAGAAAAATTGACGTCCGTACCCGACTGGAGGCTGCCGGCCGAGTAGCGCACACCATCGACGTACCAGATCGGCGCGTTCGTGAGGCTGATCGACGAGACGCCGCGAATGCGGACCGTTGGCGCACCACCGAGCTCGGTGCCCGGCAGAATCGTCACGCTCGGCGATTTCGCGATCATCATCGATGCGAGGTTGTTGTTCGGACTTTCTTCAACCGTCTTTGCGACGTCGAGCGTGGAGATGGCGTTGCCCAATTCCGCGCGCCGCTGCTGACCGGTCGCGGTGGTGACGACCTCCTGCAGTTGGACGACCGCGGCCGCAAGCGCGAAGTCGACTTTCATCGTCTCGCCTCGGGCGACGGTCACTGGCTTCTTCTGCGACTCGTACCCGACGTGCAACGCCTGGAGCTGCCAGGTGCCGATGGCTATGCCCTTGAGCGTGAAGGAGCCGTCTTCTCCCGTCGTCGCCACCGACGTCGAGCCGACAAGCAACACGTGCGCGCCAGCGAGTGGGCGGCCGCTCTCCACAGCCGTCACACGTCCGTTGATGGTTCCCTGCGCGGCGGCGCGCACGACAGGGCTGGCCACTCCGAGGGCGACGAGCGCCGCGGCGATGAACGCCGGTCGACGTACATTCATCGTTTGCATTCCTCCAACCAAGAGTTGGGTGAGGCGGAAATTATAAAGATGCTCAACAGGAGCGATCACGGCGCGACGTCGCGCAGTCCAACGGAGGGCCTCTGAATCGGCGCGTGCGGCATTCGCGACGGCCCTGAACGACAACGGTCGGGAACAGCCACCTCGGACCGCCCGGACGCTACGGACCGGTCACTCTTGCGTCAACTAGCGCGCACGATCTATATGCACGTCAACCACGCCACGGGCGGCGTTGGTCACGCCAAACGGGCGACTGCCCAACGGCGCGTCACGCCGTCCTCACACGTCGATTCCAATCCGCCGATGCGCCAATCCGTTCGATACCGCGCAGTCATTGCTCCACTTGTCACTCTGGTGTTGGGTATTACCATCACGCGCCCGGTGGACGCGCAGAAGCCGATCCCCACGCCCGAGTCGTCGTTTGGTTTCCCCGTCGGAGCGGACTACAAGCTCTTCGACTACGAGCAGTCCATCACCTATTTCCGCCGCCTCGCGGCAGCCTCGAACCGCGTCAAGCTCATCGAAGTCGGCAAGACGGGCTTCGGACGGACGTTCACCGTCGCGATCATTTCGTCCCCGGAGAACCTCGCCCGTCTCGATCAGATTCGGCGCGCGAACATGCGGCTCGCCCATCCCGAGGGACTGACCGACGCCGTGGCGCACCAGCTCGCGCGTGACGGCAAGGTCATCGTCGACATCAGTGGAGGTTTGCACGCTTCCGAGATCGCCGGCTCGCAACACACTCCGCTGCTCGCGTACGAGCTAGTCGCCCATGCCGACGAGCCGCGCAACAAGGCAATCCTCGACAACGTCGTGCTCTTTCTCTGGCCGTCGATCAATCCCGACGGACAGGACATCGTCGTCAACTGGTGTAAAGCGCGGGACGAAAAGAAAGCAACAGGACCCATGGAGCTGTACGAGAAGTATGTCGGCCACGACAACAATCGTGATTCGTACATGCTCAACGTCGTCGAGTCACGCGTTATTCAGCGAACGTGGCGTGATTGGGAGCCTGATATCATCTACGTGCACCACCAGTCGTCACCGTTTCCGACGCGCATCTGGATTCCCCCTTTCGCCGACCCCGTCGGCTTCCGCGTACCGCCGATCATGGCGCGCGAGGTGAACGCCATCGGCACGCGCATCGCGGAAGAGCTGGACGCGAACGGTCAACCGGGCGCGGTGCACCAACTCGCGACCTACGACGCATGGTATCCGGGCTACATCGACTACATGCCGATGTACCAGAACATTCCCTCCTGGTGGACGGAGACGCAGGGCGGCAACTGCGCTACGCCGCGCACGACA
>DATEHJ010000059.1:0-7249 GCA_035279645.1 Gemmatimonadaceae bacterium | reverse complement strand
CCGCGCTGAATCCGGGATGGGAGGTCGGCGACCCCGCCAGGATGCGCGTAACGCCGGACCCCACTCACGCCGGTGAGCACCTCGTCGAGCAGCTCGGCACTGGCGAGTGGGTCGAGCACGCTCCCTATTTCGACGCGGTGGCCGTTACAGGCGAGGGCGTGTTCGACACCCTCAAGGCGGTCAGCAAGTTGGTTCTGAAGTCACTGGCCTGACGGGTGCTACCAGCTATCTGTTGTTAGCCGTCTGGACAACGGACTAGAATTGAGGATGGGTTCGGAGCGGCACTCGCATGGCGCGCGACGCGCATACCGATAGCTCGGTGCCCGCTTCGACTCAGCAAAAGCTGATAGCTGCCGAATGAATCTCCCGAACGCATTGACTGTTGGCCGCATCGCGATCACTCCTCTGATCGCGACGTTGCCCTTTGCTCCGGCGACCACGCCGCGAGTCGTTGCGTTCGTACTCTTTCTCTTCGCGGCAGTTTCCGACTACGCCGACGGAGTCCTCGCGCGATCACGGAAGCAGGAAACTACACTCGGCAAGCTGCTCGATCCCCTCGCTGATAAGCTTCTGCTCATCGGTACGTTCGTACCGATGTGGGCGCTGATGCAGAGTGCTAATGGCGCGTTTGCCGGACCGTCGTTCAACACGAGCGATCTGTCGCCGCGCGCTCTCCCGTTTGTCACGCCGTGGGGCGACGTTAGCCTCCCATGGTGGATCATCGCTATCGTGCTCGGTCGAGAACTGGCGATGACCATTTTTCGCCAAGCGGCAGCCCGACGGGGTGTGGTGATCGCCGCGATCGGACCTGCAAAGTTCAAGACCGGATTTCAGCTCGTCTGGCAGGGCGCGGCGTATCTCTGGTTTGTTGTTGCGACGATGGCGCTGACGCGCGAGTGGAACGGCGCCGGATGGCACGGCCTCGCGCTGTTCATTGGGACGGCGGGAACGATCGTCATGAGCGTCGCCGTACTGCTCACCGTCTATTCGCTCTGGCTGTACGTGAGCCGCTACGGCCGCGTCTTCGCTCAGAGCCGTGCGCGCAGCTGACGGCTCACCCACGACAGCCTAGCGACCTCATGGACGTCGAGCTCATCACCATCGGCGACGAGCTCCTCCTCGGATTCACGATCGACACGAATGCCGCGCATCTCGCGCGCGAGCTCGCATCGATCGGGATCGGCGTTAGGCGTCGCTCGACGGTTGGCGACGTCGCCGAGGACATCGCCGCCGTAGTGGGAGACGCGATCGATCGCACCGGCGCCGTCATCACGACGGGCGGCCTCGGTCCCACGAGCGACGATCTCACCAAGCCGTCGATCGCCTCTCTCTTTGGGCAAGGGATGCGTCTGGACGAGGAGCATGTCGCCTGGATGGAGGAGCGCTGGATGCAGCGCTTCCATCGCCGCATGCCCGAATCGAATCGCGCGCAGGCCATGTTACCCGAGGGCGCAAGAAAGCTCGTGAATCGCCATGGGTCGGCGCCGGGCATCTGGCTCGAGGACGACCGCGGGCGCTGGGTGGCGATGCTCCCCGGGGTCCCGCGCGAGATGAGGGGCATGCTTGGCGACACGCTCCTTCCGATTCTCCGCGAGCGAGTAGCCGCCTCCGGGGAATCGACTGTCGTACGATCGCTGACCCTGCGAACGACTGGTGTCGCGGAGTCCCTCCTCGCCGACCAGATCGACCCGATGCGTGAGCGCCTCGGTGCGGTAAGCCTCGCGTACCTTCCAGCGCCGGACGGCGTCGATCTTCGCCTGACGATTCGCGGTGTTTCGCCTGCTGACGCCGATCGTGTGTTGAGCACGGCTGGGTTGATGATTCGCGAACAGCTCGGACGTTCCATCTACGCCGAAGGCGACACGGATCTCGCCGCAGTGGTCATCGACCGTTGCCGTGAGCTCGATCTCACCATCGCCGTCGCGGAGAGTTGTACCGGAGGGCTGCTTGGCGCGCGCCTCACGTCCATTCCCGGCTCGAGCGATGTGATGCTCGGCGGCGTGATCGCCTACGCGAACGGCGTCAAGCGCGACCTGCTCCATGTGGAGCAGTCGTCTCTCGAAGCCCATGGCGCCGTCAGCGAGGCCGTCGTCCGAGAGATGGCGGACGGTGCTCGCGCCGGAACGGGCGCCTCCATCGGGATCGGGATCACGGGAATCGCGGGGCCCGGTGGCGGTACCCCCGAAAAGCCCGTCGGTACGGTTTGGATAGCGGCCGCTTTGCCCGACGCGGCGCGCGCTGTCCACCTCCGACTCATTGGGGACCGCGAGGAGATCCGGCGCCGCGCGACGCAAAGCTCCCTCGAGCTTGTGCGGCGTGCGCTGCTCGAGCGAGACTGACCACCTGAAGCCATCTGCTCGCGTCGTGCACAGAGGTTGCACGCCTCGCTTGCCCCGAGCAACTTTTCTAGCTGCAGCACGCTTGCGTTTGCTAACGTAGCCAGCGCGTTTCTGCGCCGACACGCGAGCGTTGCTCGCGAGGACCCATTCACGATGAAGCGTTCCGACAAAGATCCCGCGCGTCGTCCAAACGATGAACCGGGCGATGCGATGACTGATGACATTGTTCCTGCCGCTGGTGTCGGAGACGACGTCGGCGATCCTGAGCCCGTCGGCGAACAATCCGCGAACCGGGACACCGACGTTGCGGACGACTCGCTCGCGGAAGAGACGCACACACAGCGCATGCTCGCCGAGCAACAGGACAAGTACCTTCGGCTCGCCGCGGAGTACGACAACTACCGCAAGCGGTCGGTGCGTGAGCGACAAGAGGCGTCGTTGCGCGGACAAGCTGAACTGCTACGCGGCGTTCTCGACGCGCTCGACGATCTCTCGCGATTCGCGCACGTCGATCCTTCGACCACGGAAACGAAGACAGTTGTCGACGGCGTCGCCATGGTCGAGCGAAAGATGCTCAAGGCGCTGACAGGCGTCGGCCTCGAGGTGATCAATCCTCTCGATCAAACGTTCGACCCGGCATCGATGGAAGCGGTGGCGACAGAGCCCGCACTTTCGCCCGAGGACGATCACGTCGTCGCGAAGGTTTATCAGCAGGGCTACCTGTTCAATGGCCAGCTGCTGCGGCCGTCGCGCGTCGTGGTGAAGCAGTGGAACGGCTGAGGACGTACTGAGCGCCATGGCGCAAAACAAGGACTTCTACGCGGTTCTCGGTGTGTCCGCGTCCGCGACGCAAGACGAGATCAAGAAGCAGTACCGACGGCTTGCGGCGCGCTACCACCCGGATAAGAACCCTAACGACGCCAAAGCAGCGGATCGCTTCAAGGAGATCTCCGAGGCCTACCAAGTCCTCGGCGATGCCGACCGTCGCAAGCAGTACGATGACATGCGTCGACTCGGCGCGTTCGGCGGTTTTGGCGGCGCCCGACCGGGCGCGCGGCCGGGCGCCGGTAGCGCCCCGGGCGGCGGGAATTTCCACTTCGAGGACTTCGACATCGGCGGCCTCGGTGGGCTGGGCGACATCTTCAGTTCGATGTTCGGCGGCGGTGCCGCGGGAAAGACGCGCAGTCGTGGTCCTGAAAGGGGACAGGATGTCGAGATGCAGCTCGAGGTACCGTTTCGCGTCGCGGCGTTGGGTGGAAAGGTGCCAGTTGAGATCGAGGTGAACGAGGAGTGCCCTACCTGTCATGGTTCGGGCGCGGCGCCAGGTGCGAAGCTCCAGACCTGTCCCGAGTGCAGCGGTCGCGGCACGATCTCTTTTGGTCAGGGCGGCTTCGCCGTCCAACGCCCCTGCCCGATGTGTCTCGGACGCGGCCAGGTGCCAACCGAGCGGTGTCCGACCTGCAGCGGCGCGGGCGAGGTCCGCACACGTAAGAAGATTCTAATCACCGTTCCTCCGGGCACAGACAACGGCTCACGCATTCGGCTCAAGGGGCAGGGCGGGCGCGGTCAGCACAACGGGCCGCCAGGCGACCTGGTGATCTCGTTTGCGGTGGAAGCCGACCGCTTCTTCCGACGCGAGGATCTCGACGTCATCGCGCCAGTGCCGATCAACATCGCGCAGGCCACTCTGGGCTCTCGCATCAGCGTCAAAACGCTGGACGGGAAGCGCGTGGCGATCCGGATTCCGCCCGGGACGCCAACTGGCAAGCGCTTCCGGGTGCGTGGTCAGGGCATCGATAAAGACGGCGCGAGGGGCGATCTCATCGTACAGGTCGACGTCCTCGTTCCCGAGAAGCTCACCGAGGAACAGGAGAAGGCGATGAAGGAGTTCGCCGACGCGAGCGGCCTGAAGTACTGAGTCGCCGCCGCTGGACCGTTAGGCGGCGAGGATCGGGAGTGGGCGGCGCCCCCGATGCGCGACGTCGATGATGCCACCTCCTAGAACGCGCGGGCCGTCGTAAAAAACCACGGACTGCCCCGGCGTGATCGCCGCGACGGCCTCATCGAGGGCGAGCTCGATTTCGTTGCTCGTTAGGCGCACGATCTCCGCCGCCGCCGCTGGCGCGCGATGACGAACCTGAACCGACACGCGCGCGCCCAGCTCCGGGGCGTCGCCGAGCCAGTTCACCTCGCGCGCGACGAGTCCGCGGCCGAGGAGCTCCGCGCGCGGACCGATGATGACGGCCCGCTCGTCGGCGCGAATGTCGACGACGTACATCGGCTCGTGGAAGCCGCCCGGCAAGCCTCGACGCTGGCCAATCGTAAAGCGCGCGAAGCCGTGGTGCGTTCCCACGCGACGGCCATCGGACAGCAGGACCGGTCCCGGCGAGAGTGACGGGGCATCGTCGCCCAGGTGCTTCCGAATGATTTTCGTGTGGTCGCCGTCCGGAACGAAGCAGATGTCCTGACTCTCGGTCTTCTCGGCAACGACCTCGAGTCCGAGTCGATGCGCGACGGACCGTGTCTCGGCTTTGGTGCGATCGCCGACCGGCAACAGCATTCGCCTAACGACGTCCCGGTGAATCCCCCACAGGAAGTACGACTGATCCTTTCGCGGATCCTGTCCGCGATGAAGCGCGCCATCCAGGATGCGTGCGTAGTGACCCGTCGCGATCCAACGAGCCTCGACAGCGTCCGCCTTGTGCAGCAGGTCGCGAAACTTCGTAAACGTGTTGCAGCGGACGCACGGAATCGGTGTCCGGCCGCGCGCATACTCCTGTACGAAATTCCCGACGACGTCGCGTCCGAACACGCTCTCGAGATTGAGAACGTAGTGCGGCACGCCGAGTTGTTGGCAAACGCGTCGTGCGTCGTTGATCGAATCGAGGGAGCAGCAGGGGCGGTCGGGAACATCGTCCCCATAGCAGAAGAGCTTCATCGTCGCCCCAACGACGTCGTAGCCCTGCTCGACGAGCAACGCCGCGGCGACAGACGAATCGACGCCGCCGGACATTGCGACGAGCACCCGCTCGGCCATGGTCAGGCGACGGCTTGTGGCCGTGCGGCTGGAGACTGCCCGCGTGCCTTGCGCACGAGGGCGGGGAAGACCTGCGACACACGCTCGATGCCCGCGCCAGTCGTTAGGCTCCCGAGACTCATCCGGATCGCCGCGTTCGCGATATCGGGGCGAATGCCGCACGCCGTCAACACGTGCGAGGGCGTCACGCTCCCGCTCTGACACGCCGAGCCCGCTGAACACGCGACCCCCTGAAGGTCCAGCGCCATCAACAACGACTCGCTGTCCGTACCGGGCACGGATACGCTCAGCACGTGCGGCGCGCGTCGCGCGCCGCGACCATGCACGACCGCGTCGGGCACCTGCTCGACGATCGCGCGCTCGAGCCGGTCGCGCAGCACCATGAGGCGATGACACTCCGCCTCGCGCTCGGCGACCGCCAGCTCAGCCGCGCGCGCGAGACCGACGGCCAACGCGACGTTTTCCGTACCCGGACGCCGGCCACGATCCTGCTCTCCGCCGTGAAAGAGCGGCTCGATCACCGTGCCGCGCCTCACGTACATCGCGCCGCAACCCTTCGGCGCGCCGATCTTATGACCCGAAATCGAGAGAAAGTCGAAGGGTACCGCGCCGGCGTCGATCTCGATCTTCCCGAACGCCTGCACCGCGTCGGTGTGAAAGAGCACTCCGCGGGAGCTTGCCGTGGCAGCCAAATGCTCGATCGGCTGGACCGTGCCGATCTCATTGTTAACCCACATCACGGACGCGATGGCGACTTCGCCGTCGACGAGCTGATCGAAGGAGCTCGTTTCCACGACGCACTCGACCGTCATTTCGCAGAGGCGCTCCTCCGCACCCTCACGCCCTGCCTGATGCATGGCGGCGAGTACCGCCTTGTGCTCGATAGGCGTGCTAACGACGGCGCTGCGCCCCTCGGCGCGTCGAGCGCGCCAGGCGCCGAGCACTGCCAGGTTATCGGCTTCGGTGCCACCGGACGTGAAGCAGATCTCGTCGGTTCGCGCACCAAGGCAGGCCGCGATGCGCTCCCGTGCTTCGTCGAGAGCGACGCGCGCCTCGCGCCCCCAGCGATGCATGCTCGATGGATTGCCGAAGCGTGGGCCGAAATAAGGCTCCATCGCCTCGCGGACCTCGGGGCGAATCGGCGTCGTCGCCGCGTGATCGAGGTAGATAGGCTCAGGCATGGCAAGAATATACCGCATTGAACAGTTCTTTTCAGCGTGGGTATCACGGCTGTACTTTGGGACGCCATGAGGCCAGTTATGCGACGCATTCAGCCCGGCGCGATTCTGCTGTCGCTTCTTCTGCCCGTCTCTGTACACGGTCAGAAAACACCCGATCGGCCACCCATCGACCTCTCTTCGCCAGCACCCGAGGAGCGGCCGAATAAGAGCGATCCTCTCTCCGCATCGATCTTCGCGTATTGGGGGCTTCCCGTGGGCGCCTTTCGCCACAACGAGGATGGTGGCGGTGGCCTGGGGTTTCATGGCGCCTATGCGCTCGATCGCGCGCGCCGGCTCTCGCTGCGACTCGAGGGTGGATTCCTGGCGTACGGATACGTCACGTCCGACATCAACGTGCCCGCGTACGACGACTTCGGGAATTACCAGGGCAACGCCGACGTCTCGTACGCTTTACGCGAGCACCAGATGTACACGCTGGATTTCGGTCCCGAGATAACGGCGCTGAGCGGAACGGTTAGACCATACGGCTTCGCGACCGCCGGCCTTTCGTACTTCCACAGCTCCATCAATGTCCGCCCTCCGCAGTATGACGGAGACGCGGGCGACGAACGCACGATCTTCAGCGCCGGCAACTTCGCCTGGAGCACGGGCCTCGGTCTACGGATCGGATCGCACGATGCGCGCTCCGGACT
>DATEHJ010000058.1:0-2779 GCA_035279645.1 Gemmatimonadaceae bacterium | reverse complement strand
GTCGATCGGTGCGAGCTCGTGGTAGTTCTCGCGCGTGAAGCGATAGCTCTTCGTCGATCCCTCGTGGTCGTTGAAGCTCACGCAGGGCGAGAGCACGTCGATGATCGCGAACCCTTTGTGGCGGAGACCGGCCTTGATCATCGGAACGAGTCGCGTCTTGTCCCCCGAGAATCCGCGCGCGACGAACGTCGCGCCGAGGCTCAGCGCGAGAAGCACCGGATCGATGGGCCGCTGCACGTTCGCCTCACCCTTCTTCGACTTCGAACCGACGTCCGCCGACGCTGAGAACTGCCCTTTCGTGAGGCCGTACACGCCGTTGTTCTCGAGAACATACAGCATGTCGACGTTGCGGCGGATCGCGTGACACAACTGTCCAAGACCAATTGACAGGGAGTCGCCGTCACCCGAGATCCCGATGTAGATCAGATCGCGATTGGCGGCATTGGCGCCGCTGGCAACCGAAGGCATGCGTCCGTGCACGGCATTGAAGCCGTGCGACTGCCGCATGAAATAGGCGGTCGTTTTGGACGAGCAGCCTATGCCGCTCATCTTCGCCGCGCGATGTGGCGGTACGTCCAGATCGTAGAATGCCTGCACGAGCGCGGCCGTCACCGAATCGTGGCCGCAACCGGCGCAGAGCGTCGACATCGCACCTTCGTAATCGCGCTTCGTGAGTCCGAGCGCGTTCGGCTGGAGCGACGGGTGCCTAACGGGTGGCTTCTGGATCGACGTCATGCGACGCGCGCCTCCAGGTGTCGCGTGACCTCGGCGGTCACGAACTCGGCCGTGAGCGGCATTCCGCCGTAGTCGAGCACCGCCGTCATCCGGTCGCGCTCGATGCCGGTCTCGATCGCGAGCAGGGATCGCAGCTGCGCGTCGCGATTCTGCTCGACGACGAAAATCGTCTCGTGCGTGTCGAGAAAGTGGCGCACCGCTTCTCCGAACGGGAATGCCTTGATGCGCATGTAGTCGACGTCGATCCCCTCAACGGCGAGCGCGTCGCGCGCCTCGAGCATCGCGGCATGCGTGCCGCCGAGCGCGATGAGTCCGACGGACGCCGGCTTGCGATTGCGCTGATGGATGTCGGGCGCCGGCAACGCGTTCTCGGCGGTCTTGAGCTTTTTCGCGAGCCGGTCGACGACCTCTCGGTATTCGTCAGCGTCCTCGGTGTAGGCGGCGTGCTTGTCGTGACCGGAGCCGCGCACGAAGTAGGCGCCTTTCGGATGCACACCGGGCAACGTCCGCGCGGCGATCCCGTCGCCGTCGACATCGAGATAGCGCGAGAAGCGCTGAACCTGTTGCAGCGCCTCGGCGTCGAGCACCTTGCCGCGGTCGGGGCGATAGTCATCTTCCCACGTTAGGCGCGGCACCATCCAGTCATTCATGCCGATATCGAGGTCGGACACCACGAACACCGGCGTCTGGAATCGCTCGGCGAGATCGAATGCCGTCACGGACAGGTAGAAGCACTCGGCCGGGTTCGACGGAAAGAGCATAATATGCTTCGTGTCGCCGTGCGACAGATACGCGATCGAAAGGAGATCCGCCTGCTGCGTGCGTGTCGGCATTCCCGTCGATGGGCCAGTGCGCTGGATGTCGAAGAAGACGCCGGGAATCTCGGTGTAGTACGCCAATCCGATAAACTCACTCATGAGCGAGATGCCCGGGCCCGCCGTGGACGTGAAAGCACGCGCGCCCGCCCATCCGGCGCCGATGGTGATGCCGGCCGCCGAGAGCTCGTCTTCCGCCTGGAGAATGCAGTAGTTGTTCTGCTTGGTCTCCTTGTCCACCCGATAGCGCTTACACAAGCCGCTGAAGGCTTCCATGAGCGAGGTGGCGGGTGTGATCGGATACCACGCCCCGACCGTCGCGCCGGCGTACAGGCAGCCTAACGCGGCGGCCGTGTTGCCGTCGAGGAGCACCTGATCGCGCGTCGCGTTCATCCGCTCCAGCCGAATCGGCAATGGGCAGTCGAAGTGTTTCTTCGCGTAATCGTAGCCGAGATGGAGCGCGCGAAAATTCGAGTCGAGGAGCGCGCGCTTCTTCGCGAACTGCTCGCGGATCATCTCGCCAACGACGTCGAGATCGATGTCGAGGAGCGCCACGAGGGCGCCGGTGTAGGCAATGTTCCGCATCAGCGTCCGCTCGCGGTCTCCCGCGAAGGCCTCGACGCAGAGATTGCCAAAGGGCACGCCGAAGATCGTGATGTCATCGCGCGCCAACGCGCGGTCGAGCGGCCACGACGAATCGTACAACAGCCATCCGCCCTGCCTAACGGCTGTGACGTCCTTCGCGTACGTCGCCGGATTCAACGCGACGACGAGGTCGACGTGCGGCGGCCGCGCCGTATACCCGTCCTTGCTCACGCGGATCTCGTACCACGTCGGCAAACCCTGGATATTCGACGGAAAGACGTTCTTACCGGAGACCGGAACGCCCATGCGATAGATCGACTGCATGAGCAGTCCATTCGCGCTGGCCGAGCCGGTGCCGTTGACTGTAGCGATCTTGAAAGCGAAGTCGTTGACCATGACTGAGGGGCTTGGGGCTAGGGGCTGGGGGCGAGGGCTCTCGGCATCGGTGGGCTCCCGAGCCCCGAGCCCCTGGCCCCTTGCCCCTCCTGTCCCGCGTACGGCACGAGCAAGTCGAACTTCCGCATGTCCCACGCCGCGGTCGGGCAGCGCTCGGCGCAGAGACCACAATGTAGGCAGACGTCTTCGTCTTTCACCATCACGCGCTTCGTCTGCGGCAGCGCCGCCGACACGTACACCTCCTGCGA
>DATEHJ010000057.1:0-4800 GCA_035279645.1 Gemmatimonadaceae bacterium | reverse complement strand
CCGCCGCCGATTTCGAAAGTGAAGCGCTTCGATTGACTGGTGCCGATGCCATGCTCACCCGGTCGAAGCGTAATTGGGAAATCGCTGTCGAGCGTTCCGCTCCAGGTGGAGACCGAAAGCTGGGCGCTTGCGTCGGATGGGATGCCGAGCCGGATGTCGCCCGAGTGTGCGCTCAGCTCATATCGTCCCGACGGATCGATGCTCCCCTCGTAAACGAGGTCTCCGCTCGTCGTATGTGATCTGACGGAGTGGCACGTCGCGTTGCGCAGCTCGATACTGCCGCTGACGGTCTCCCCCTCGAAGTCACCCTGGAAATCGCTGAGACGGATGTCACCGCTCACCGATTTGATTTGGACGTCACCATGCACCGCGTGTGCTTCGATATCACCGGAGAGGGTTCCGATGTCCAATCGATCGCCAACCTCGTCGAGCTTGATGTCGCCGCTCTGCGTCCGCGCGTCGACGTTGCCCCGGGTTCCGGAGATCGCGATGTCTCCGGACTGTGATCGCGCGACGACGCGCACGCCGACGGGGACCGTCACCTCGAACCGCGAATCACCGCCGCCCCCGTATCGGCTCGACAGCTCCACGCTGACACGCGAGGAGCCGGCGTCGAGACGGATGCTGCCGCTCTCGCTCGTCGCGTGAACGCGCACCTGATCGCGAGACCAGCCGGTGACGACGATATCCCCGCTGGCTAATGTGAGCGAGACGACTCCGCGGCGATCGAAATCGAACGTTGTGTCGACGCTGGACCGGTACTCCCGGTCGTAGCTGCGCCGAGATCGCTGCGCTTCGGCGGAGCGCCCGGCGAGCGCGACGAGTAAAACCATCGAGCAGAGGCCAGCCAACCAAATGCCGCGTGAACGTGAGTTTATCATTTTCTCAATATCAGCTTCGCGCGGGCAACGTCGTTGCTGTCCGCAAGAGCTCGACCTTGTTCTCGAGTGCGTTGTTGAGGGACTCCATCAGGAAACGGCTGCCCGGATCCTTTGCCAACGCGAGCCGGCACTGCGCGATCGCGTCGTCGATCACCTTCAAATTCCGCTCGATGACGCTGATCGTCACCGGATCCAATTGCGTACGCCGACGTTCGACGATCGTGTGCAGACGGGCGATCTCGGCGGAATAGACCTGTTCGGCGCTCTGCTTCTTCCTGTTGGTCACGTTCACGACCGGTACCGCTGAGGAGCTGCTGGACTCGGTGCCCGGCACTGCCGAGACCGCGGGCGCGGACTGCTCCGGCACAGAATTCGGCGCCTGCATCGAGTCGAGGTTCGGCTTCGACTCGGTCGCCGCGACGTCCTGCGGCTTCGGGCCGGTGTGAATCGTTAGGTAATACGTCGAGGTTGACGTGAGCGCGATGAGCAATACGGCGGCCGCGGCCATCGAAGCCCAACGCGGCCAGCGCGCTGCGCGCTTCGATGGCGCGACGTCTCGAGACCGCAGTGGTATCACCGGCGCATCGATCCGCGCGGCGATGCCATCCCAGAGATCACGCCTCGGCGCAAGCACCGGGAGGCTCGACGCGTCGATGCGGAGCTTGCGCACGTCGGCGAGCAGCGGACCGCAATCGCCGCACGACAACGCGTGCGACTCGAGCGCGGCGCGCGTCGTTTCGTCGAGATCTCGCTCGAGCAAGTCGGCGAGACGATCGCCGAATTCGTCGCAACTGACTTTGCTGATCATCGGTTGAGCGCCTCCCGCAACAGCCGCCGGGCGCGATGGAGCTGTGCCTTTGTCGCACCAGTCGTCACGCCCAGCATCTCGGCTATCTCCTCGTGTTTGTACCCTTCCACGTCATGCAGCACGAACACACGTCGTGCTCCCGGCGGCAGCGTTCCAATTGCCTCTTCCAGATCGAGCAAATCTCCCGGCGGCAACGGCATTCCGACCGTTCCCGATGTGCTACTCGATGCTACCGAATCCACTCCACCGTTTTCGTCGTCGGAATCCTCGAAGCGAGACTGCCTTCGACCTTCGCTCTTGCGAGCGTTCAGCACGACGTTGACGGTCATACGGTGCAGCCAGGTTCCGAAGGAGCTTTCGCCGCGGAAGAGATGCAACTTCTCCCATGCCCGAACGAAAACATCCTGCGTCAACTCCTCGGCGTGTAAACGGTCCGCGACCATTCGCGCGCATAACGAGAACACCCGATTGACATGCTGACGGTACAGGCGCTCAAAAGCTGGCCGATCCCCCGAAGCGGCAAGAGCTACGTCGGAATCGCCGTCGTTCTTCGGAGTTGTCGATGCTTCGATGATTGCCACTGCCGTCATGGATCGTGGGGTCTCCATCCAGACACCGGATGAGATACCACGAGGGGGGGAAAGGTTTGAACCGGACACGGACTGCCGAGCCGGGCACAACTCATCTCTGGGCCAGCAGTTGCGGAAGTTCAGCGATCCGATCGAGGTATTTGGTTGGCGCGGCGACCGCCAGCTGATCTCGCGAGAAGGGACCCCAAAGGGCCGCAATCGTCGTTACGCCGGCCGCATTGCCAGCCTCCACATCGTGAACTGAATCGCCAACGAAAACAGCTTCGTGCGGCTCGTATCCCAAGCGATCCAGCGCCGTCAGTACGGGCTCCGGATGAGGTTTGTGTCTCTCGCACGTGTCGCAGCCCACGATCGTTTGAAAGTGGCCGAGGATCCCGACGAGCTCGAGACCACGTCGCGCAAGCGATTCCGTTTTGCTTGTGACGACAGCCATTGGATGACCGTCGCGTGTCAGCCCGCTGATTGTCTCCTCGACCTGGTCATAGCATCGAACGAGACCGTCGTGATTCGCGAGCTGATGCTCTCGATAAGCCGCGATGAGTTCATCGATGGCGTCGCAATCCGACGCATATCGCTGGAACATTGTCCTTAAGGGAGTGCCTACTCCGGTGAGCCATTCCGCGTCCGTCGGCGCCGTTGCGCGACATTTTGCGAAGGCGTAGCGCATCGATTCGAGGATTAAATCGATCGAATCGATGAGTGTGCCGTCCAGGTCGAACAGCACGGCTGTTGGACGCGGGCGCGCAGTGCCTTTTGGGCTGGTGATCATCGCGAAGAAGCTACTCACCGTGGGGCGGGCATCGCGACCTCGATATGTCGGCGAAAAATCAATTTTGAGGCTGGACTGACCGTGATGCGGAATACAGATTCTGCCGACACGAAACGCAGTAATCGGATCAACCGTCTTTTAGCGGCCGGAGCATCCCGCCCGCTGCTGAGCCGGTGCCGTCCGCGCATGTCGCTAATGTCGCATCCGTTATGACCCTTCTGTTGCTCGCGAGTGCCACGGTGCTCGCCCTGACTCACGGTCCAGATAGCACACGCCTGTCCTCAGCGAACGCGGCGGTGCGTTCTGGCGCGCCCGCTGCGGCGGACAGTCTCGTGCTGACTAAGAGCCGACGGGAGCTGGTCGTCTATTATCACGGGGCGCCGGTGCGCGTGTACTACGTCGCACTGGGCCGCAGTCCGATTGGCGACAAAGAGAGAATCGGAGACAATCGAACTCCAGAAGGGCTCTTTTACATCCAGGGGCGAAATCCCAACAGCCGATATCACTTATCGCTGCGGATTTCCTATCCCGACGCGACGCACCGGACGCGCGCAGCCAGGCTCGGCGTCGAGCCAGGGGGAGACATCATGATCCACGGTCTCCCTGACGAACAGGCGGCTTTTGGGCCGGCGCATCGCGACTTCGATTGGACGAACGGCTGTATCGCCGTGACCAACAAGGAAATCGAAGAGCTTTGGCGCGTCATCCACGACGGCACGCCAATCCAGATCAAGCCCTAAGTCGCGCTCAGTTGGCGTCGCAACGCCAACTGGTCGATCTCCCCGGAACCGGGTTGGCGTAGCCAATCCGCGGGAGAACTTGAGCGGCTCCGAGAACCAGTCCCCAAAGAACAACGAGGACTGCCGTCAGATGACTGAGCGGCATTCGGCTCTCGAACGTCGCTGATGCCGTCCAGATTCCCGCTATTACCAGGAGAACAACCGCCCCGATGTAGCCGAAGAGCGGGAATCCGCACGCCGTCTCATACGGCCAACAAACGATGCAGACTCCCAGACAAAGAACGAGCGTCAGCCTGAAATACACGCCAAAGGAAGCGGACGCGTAGTCAGTCCGTTCCGCTTCCGTCCGTTCGGCGTCGCGCTGCTGACGCCGCTCAACCGGAGAGGGCTCCGGTGGCAGACCGTCGAATTCTCTCTCGATCTTTCGCAGCTCGACTGCCCAATTGATTTCGCTCAGCGGAACCTCCTGCCTGCGGGCTGAGATTGAAGACGTCTCCGAATTCGACGGCTTGGGAGGAGGCGCGGCAACGAAGGCGCACGCGCTCGCGCGATCGGAGGGGGTGGGAGGACGCCGCGGCGCGTCTGTGGCTCCCTTACGGAGCAACCGCCAAAGGGAGACGCGCCGTGTCACGGATCACGTGTCAACCAAGACCCCAGGGCGGCAAGCCGGCTTTACCGATGCGCGGTAATGACCGTACGAGAGCTGAACGATTCGCGCTGACCGGTTCGCGTGACCACGCAACCTCGTGCCTATACAGTCGTCATTGGCTTGATGACCGCTACCGCCTCCGCATTTCCGACACTCGCCCACGGTCTTGCCACGCTGGACGGGTTTCCTATTGCTGGCGCGCTTCAGATCTCGCCCGATCACCCGGGCGTCGATTTCGACGCGCTCGAGCGTGCGCGCGCCGTGCTCGTGCAGGCGTGGCGGAACGACATCACACCTGACGAAATCACAGTCACGCAACAGGGTGGCGTGACGATCGCTTGGCGGCGTGCGGGGTGGGCGCTC
>DATEHJ010000056.1:0-3115 GCA_035279645.1 Gemmatimonadaceae bacterium | reverse complement strand
CATCTCGCGATTCGTGGCGCGCGCCAGGAGCAGGTTCGCGATGTTGGCGCACGCGATGAGGAGAACGAGCCCGGTGATCGCGAAGAGCATGAACAGCGGCCCGCGCACATCCTTGTGCAAGTCGCTCTGTCCGCGGCTTCCGGGCTCCATGGTGACTTGTTTGGCGAGGAAGCGCTTCATTACCGAGTCGCGCATGTTCTTCTGAAGCGGCGCCTCCACGTCTCGGATGATCGGTTGGTACACGACATTCACCGCGGCGCGCGCCTGCTCGATGGTGGCTCCGGGCGCGAGACGTCCGAAGACGTATATGAAGTAGGCGCTCCGATCAGTGAGCTGACGCTCGATGCCGGTGCCTAACGTCGGACCCATCGCCAGCGAGACGTAGAACGCGGGACGCGAACCCACCGTGGTACCGGTGAAATAGTTGGGTGCGACGCCGACGATGGTCGTCGGTTTTCCGTTCACGCGGAGCGTCTTGCCGACGACTGCCGAGTCCGCGCCGAGTCTCGTCTCCCAGAACCAATAAGCGAGCACCACGACGGGTGCGGCGCTCGCATCGTCATCCGTCGGGACGAGCAGGCGGCCGAATGCGGGGCGCAGCCGCAACGCCGGGAAGTAGGTGCCGGAGACGAGCAGCCCGCGCAACGCGAAGCTTTGCCGCTCGTAACTGACGTTGGCTCCGAGATCGTAGTGCCCGACGATGGCTGAGAGGCTGGCGATGCGCGCATGCTGCAGGTCCCGGAACATCGGATAGCTGAACACGTCGTCGCAGCTGCCGGCCTGACCGCAGGACACGCTGCCGTTCTTGGGCCCCGGCGCGCTGAAGTTCACCAAGGCGTCGGCGTCGGCGATGGGAAGCTCCTGCCTCACCATCCGGTAGAAGATCGAGTAGATCGCCGCGTTGGAGCCGATGCCGAGTCCCAGGGAGAGCGCCGCCACGACGGTGACGATCGGCGTGCGGGTAAGCGTGCGGACGGCGAGCTTGAAGTTGCGCATGGGGAGGGGGAGGGTTGCAACGCTGTACGGAGAAGCTTGCTGAATGGTTCCGGGGCGTCACCGAATCCTGGGCTCTCCAGGGCGCGACGAGAGATCTCACCGCAATCCGTAAACGACGACCTGGTTCGAAAACGTCGGCAAATACACGTGGCCGTTCGCGATCGTCGGCGAGGCGAACTTCGCATAGTAGCCGGCGCCGTCGAGGTCGGGCTTCTGTTGACTGTTCCAGAGCTCCTTCGTGACGTCACGGGCATCGAACGCACGCAGGATTCCCAGGTTTAGAGTATGCGAAGCATCCCCGCTGAATGCGTAGAACGCCCAGAGAATGCCCGTGCCGTCCGTGCTCCCGTTGGACGACACCGACAACACCGCCCCGCTGCCTCCCACCGGTCCGCCGCTGAACGTCGTCTGCGTGCTCGGATCCAGCCGGCCGCTCGCGCGGTCGAACGGGATCGCCCGCAGCGGCTCGTTCTCGGACCAGAGGTACACGTATTCCTTCGTCGAGCCTTTGTAGTACGCGGGTTGGGAATGCATGTTCGCGCTGGGACTCAGCGTGATGACTTGCAGCACCTGGTTGCCTGACGACTGGAAGCCGCCCATGTCGTCCTTGTTCAGCAGGTAGAGGTTGCCGTCCTTTGCCCCCGTCAGGAACAAGTTCGTGTTCGGAATCAGGAACGCACCCATCGACCCGTAATCCAGGTCGTAGTCGTTGAGCATCTGGTAATTGTCGGGAGTGAAGTAGCTCGCGACCTGCAGTGTCGAGCTGCTCGGCGTCAGCTTCAACGCGCTCTCGCCGCGATCCCTACCGTTCGTCGGATCGCCGTTGCTCCCGACGGTGCCATTCCCCGTGACTACGTACAGATTGCCGGCCGCGTCGGCCGACATACCGTTTCCGCTCTGCCAGAGCCCGCCGCTGTTTCCGTCGGGCGTCACGTTGTAGACGATGCGCTGTTGCAAGGTCGCGGCGTCGTATCCCAGGATCCATCCGTGATACGGCCCCCAGTCGCAATGCGATGAGAACGTCACGTAGACGACGCCGTTCACCAGCGTCAGGCCCTGACGCTGATTGTTGCGTTGGGCATCGAACGCAATCACGCCGTTGACGCTGCCATCGCCATTCCCGCTGTACGTGGCGGTGATCGCGACCGGACTGCCGGCGACGTCGTTGCCGCTGACGATGTCGACGGCGTGCAGGTGCTGCACGAAGCTGGTCCCGGTGGTGCTCCGCGTGACGAAATAGATCGTGTGTTTCGATGCGTCGATCACCGGCGTGCCGACGATCCCGATATTGCCGCTGAGATCCGCGTACGTGCCGCCACACGCTCCCGTCATATCCGAATTTCTCGGTGGCCGCAGCCCCGTGGCGGTGAAATTCTTCTGCCAGTAGAGCTTTCCATTGTCGCCGTCGTAGGCGTACAACGAGTTGTTCACCGTGGCGATGTAGACCACGTTGTGCAGCCCCTTGCCGATGGTGATCTTCCCCGCGACCAACGGCTGCGCATACACCTGATCGTCCACCGCCAGCGTGAACAGCTTGCCGAAGTGCTGCCCGTCGACGTTGCTCGTGGACAACGAGGTTTCGTTGTTGTTCAACCCAGCCCGCGTGTTGTCGTTATGCTGCGTGAGCACGGACACCGACTGAGGATTCGTCGTGCTGGTGTCACCCGTTTGGCTGTCGGTGACATCACCCTTACAGGCAGCAAGCAGGACGACGAGGAGCAGGGAAATCCCTTTGGCCATGAGAGGCGGTTGTCGACAGTTGGGTGTTAGGAGGCCGTGTCAGCGGTATCAGCGGCCACTCGAAGCCATCCGGAATTCAACGGCCCATCATTCGCAAATACTCACGATCCCACGCCGCCGGAATGCTCTCACGCGGCGAGTAAGGCCCCGGAGCGTAGCGCCGCGATGAAATACCAGCCTGGCTGCGCTCGACGATGTCCCAGTCCTGGCGGTTGGTCGCGTCCCAGAAACCGATCGCGTCGGCGGGGTTGAACGCCGGATTCCCTTCGTTCTCGGCGTTGAACATCCACTCGGATTCCACAATCGTCCGGTCCACTCCATTCGGCGTGAGCAAATAGTAGTTCACGTAGTCGGGATGCACGCTCAACATCCAGTTGGG
>DATEHJ010000055.1:0-6141 GCA_035279645.1 Gemmatimonadaceae bacterium | reverse complement strand
GTTCGGATCGGCCAACCTCGCGTCGCGCCTCTTCCTATATATAGGGTTTTGTCAGGAGGTATTCGGTCGTGCGGCGCGAGCATGTCACCGATGACCACGCAACGGGAGTTTGACCAAAGCCTTACAGGTGTTCGGTCGCGTCCCGCATTCGGCGACTCGTGCCGTTTCGTACGCGCTCCACTCTACGGCTCGACCTCTCACCGCCGCGACGAGGCGGCCATTCGCGGCGCCAAAACGGCTGATTAGCGAGTTGTAAATCAATCCAGCCCCGACAACCGTGTTGCAACACGGTCCATACAAATCACCGGTGTCGGTCGACGCGGGATGCGAGTGGATCGGTCACGCGCGGTTCTGCAGGTGACGACCCGCGACGCCGTCGAGTTCTATCCACGTTCCACTTCGCGAGCGCACGAGACGCGTGTGGCGAGCGTGTTATAAGAACACTCAACTGGACGTTGCGATGGCGATCTCCTTGCGCAGTCGGTTGTTCATCATCCCCGTCATGGTTCTCGCGTTGCTCGGCGGCCGGGCTACCGGCGGATACGGCCAGCAAGCCACGATCACGGGGCGCGTCACGGCACAACGAACGAATGAACCGCTGCCGGAGGCGCGTGTCTTCGTCATCGGCACCAGCCTCTTTGCGACCACGGGACCCGACGGCCGTTACACGATTCGGAACTCCCCAAGCGGTTCACTCGAGGTGCGGGTGCTGCGGGTCGGCTACCAGGAGCAGAAGAAACCGGTGACCGTCGCCCCGGCGCAAACAGTGACGCTCGACTTCACGATGGCGGACGTCGTCGTTCAGCTCCAGCAGATCGTCACCACCGCGACCGGTGAGCAGCGTCGCGTCGAGTTGGGTAATTCCGTCGCGACGGTGAACGCGGCCAACCTCGCGGCGACGGCGCCCATCGCCACCGTCGCCGACCTCATCACCGCCCGGTCACCTGGTGTGCAGGTCCTCCCCGGCAACATGACGGGCACTGGCGCGCGCGTTCGGATCCGCGGCACGAGCTCACTCTCGTTGTCGAATGATCCCATTTACGTCATCGACGGCGTGCGCATGACGAGCAATACCAACTCGTCGAGTGTCGATGTCGGAGGCTCATTTCCGAGCCGCGTGAACGACCTGACTCCCGAAGAGATCGAAAACATCGAAATCGTAAAGGGCCCGTCGGCGGCAACGCTCTACGGGACCGATGCCGCGAACGGCGTCGTCGTGATCACGACAAAGCGCGGGAAAGCCGGCGCCGCTCGCTGGAACGCCTTCACGGAACAGGGCGCGGTGAGCGATCTCAACAGCTATCCGACCGCGTACACCCTCTGGGGCCACACGCCGGCAAATCCATCGCGGGCCGTCACATGCTCGCTCGCGTCGGTCGGAAGCGGCGCCTGCCTCAAGGATAGTTTACAATCCTTCAATCTATTCAAGGATGCGAACACCACGCCCGTGGGCACGGGCTATCGCCAACAGTACGGCGGCAACGTGTCGGGTGGGACGGATGTGGTGCGCTATTTCGCATCGGGCGAGTGGGAGAACGAGACCGGCGTGCTCAAGATCCCGCGCTTCGACGTCAATCGCCTCAATGCCGAGGGGATCCCGATCCTCGGCGAATGGATGCACCCGAACGCGCTCCAGAAGACGAGCGTGCGCGCCAACATCAACGCCACCGTGTCACCAACGCTCGATCTCGTCCTATCGACGGGATACATCAAGCACGATCAGCGGTTGCCGCAGGCCGACAACAACACCACCGGGATCTGGTCGAGCGCGTACGGTGGTCCCGGCACGCCTAACAACGGCAATACGTCACTCGGGTTTCCGAAGATGGGTTATCGCGTGTTCACCCCCGGCGACATCTTTCAGGAGACGGTGACGCAGGGCATCAATCGCTTCATCGGCAGTGTCAACGCGAATTGGCGCCCGACGTCGTGGATGCAGAATCGGGCGAACATCGGCAGCGACCTCACGGACCGCGTCGACACGGACCTCTGTCGCTTCGACAACTGTTCCGATTTCGGCTCGAATCGCCTCGGCTTCGCGGTGGATAATCGCACGAACATTCGGAACTTCACCGCCGATCTCGGGAGCACGGAGAGCTTCAATCCACGTCCGTGGCTCAACTCGAAGACGACGTTCGGCGTCCAGTACGTGAACTATCGCTTCGACGAGAACCAGGCGAGCTCGTCGCAATTGCCACCCGGCGCGCAAACCGTGACCGCCGGCGCCGTGCCCGCGGCCGCCGAAGTCACCAACCTCAGTAAGACGCTCGGTCTCTTCGTCGAGGAAGCGGCGGCGATTCGCGATCGGCTGTTCCTCACCGCCGCGGTGCGTACCGACCAGAACAGCGCCTTCGGTACGAAATTCCAGCGCGTCTATTATCCCAAAGCGAGTCTGTCATACGTCATTTCCGACGAAGACTTCTTTCCCAAGTTCCACTGGCTCGATCAGCTGCGACTACGCACGGCGTATGGTGCATCAGGCACTCAGCCCGGGCCGACCGATGCCTTGCGATTCTTCGTCGCGAGCACGGCCAATGTCGACGGCACCGACACGCCGTCGATCCTCACGAACACTCTCGGCAATGCGAGTCTCAAGCCCGAGCGCGCGACGGAATTCGAAGGGGGATTCGATTCGCGGTTCTTCGGCAATCGTGTGGATCTCGAGATCACGTTTTATAACAAGCTCACGAAGGACGCACTCATCGATCACGTCTTGCCGCCGTCGACGGGCGCCGGCGTGGTATCGCGCCTCGAAAACCTCGGCTCAGTCAAAAACACGGGTTGGGAAGGGTTGCTCAGCGCTCAACTCCTCGACCGGCACAGTCTCGGAATTGATGTAACGCTCAACGGGTCGACGAATGCCAACAAGCTCGTCTCACTCGGCGCGGGCATTCCGGATATTGTCGGTACCCTGATCCAGGAGCGTCCTGGCTACCCTCTCAATGGATGGTGGAGCCGCAAGTACACCTATCAGGACAAAAACGGTGACGGGCTGCTGCGCTACAGCACGGATCCGACGGTCAGCGAGATCGCCGTCGCGGATTCGGCGACTTTCCTCGGCAACTCGATTCCAAAGTACGAAGCGTCACTCGCCACCGGTTTCGATTTCTTCAACAAGCAGCTGCGACTCCAATCGCTCATCGACTACAAGGGCGGCTTCCTCGGCGACAATGACACCGAGCGGATCCGTTGTCAGAATCGCAACAACTGCCGCGGCTTGAACGATCCGACCGCGCCGCTGTGGCAGAAAGCGCGCGTCGTCGCCTTGCGTGACACGCCTGCACGTACACAAGCCGGATTCATCGAGGACGCTTCCTTCGTAAGGTTCCGCGAGCTCGCGCTCACCTACACGATGCCTTCCGCCGTCGCACGCCGATTGTTCCGCGGGCAAACCTCGTCGCTCACCTTCGCCGGACGGAATCTGGGCAAGATCACGAAGTACTCTGGCATCGATCCGGAATCGAACTATTCGCAAAACGATGTGCAGAACGATTTTCAGACCGCGCCGCCAGCCACGTACTTCATCTTCCGATTGAACGTCGGCTTCTGAGCCCAGGGACTCACACACCTTATGACGCGACTCTTCCTGCGCGAGCGGTTGGCCCTTGTGCGCGCCACCGTGGTTTTCGGCGTAGCGGCTGTTCTCCTACAAGGCTGCGATAGTGTCAAGAACACGCTGCTCGAAGCGCAACACCCGGACGTCATCGATCCGCAGAACCTCGCCTCATCCGCCGGCGCCGACGCACTGCGCCTCGGGACGCTGCAGCGATTGTCTGGCACGACCGCGGGCGGCGAAAGCGTGTGGCTGCTCGGCGGTCTTTTGACCGATGAGTGGCGCTCCGGCGACACCTTCAACGAGCGTGATCAGACCGACCAACGCGACATCCAGACATCGAACGCCAACATCGATAGTGCGTACGTCTTCCTGCATCGCACGCGCAACTCCGCGATGTTGTCGATTCAATACCTAACGAAATACAGGCCGGCGCCGATATCGAATATCGGACAAATGTATGTCGTGAAGGGATACGCCGAGCTCGAGTCGGCGGAGAACTTCTGCAATGGCCAGCCGTTCAGCAATTCCACGGGAGACGCACTCACGTTCGGGACTCCCGTCTCTGTCGTGCAGGCCTTCACGATGGCCAGCGCCGACGCCGACTCGGCGCTCGCCAATGTCAGTCTCAACGACAAGGGATCGAATGGCGCGAACGGAGCGACGGTCGCGAATGGCGCAAAGATCCTCAAGGCACGTGCGCAACTCGGTCTCGGCAACTACGCGGCGGCGGCGGCGGCGGTGGCTGGCGTACCGACCAGCTACACATGGCTGACGACGTTCTCGCTCACGGCGGGCGACAACCAGATCTGGGCGCTGAATAATAGTGCGAAACGATGGTCGGTCGGCGACAGCGCCGATGCGACGGGACAGCTCAAGAACGCGATTCCGTTCGTTTCCGCGAACGACCCGCGTGTGCCGACTGCACAGCTGAATGGATCAGGAAACCCTGCGCTCGTTTCGTTCGATACGAAGACACCATTCTTTTCACAGCAGATCTGGGGACGCGACGACCCCGTTGCGGTGCTCAGTGGCGTTGACGCGCGACTCATCGAGGCGGAAGGGAAGGTCAACCTGAATGATTTCGCGGGTGCCGCCGCGATTCTCAATGCGCTGCGCGCAGCCCCCCCGTCGCTCGGCTCGATTGACGGAACGGATTTCACCCCAGCACCGATGCCGCCGCTTGCAACGCCGACGACGAAAGACGCCGCCGTCGATCAGCTCTTTCGGGAGAAAGCGCTGTGGACCTTCGGTCGCGGCCAGCGGCTCGGCGATCTGCGTCGTCTTATCCGGCAATACAATCGAGCTCCCGACACTGTCTTTCCTGTTGGAGCATTCTTCAAAGGCGGAAGCTACGGCACCGACGTGAACCTCCCGGTTACCGATCCCGAGCTGAATAATCCGAACTTCCATGGCTGCACGGATCGTAATGCATAACGATTTCCGCTCGCTACCCTCTACCCAGTCCAGCGACGTCGCGATCCTTCTGTTGTGTCGAGTAAGCCATTCCTCTATCGCCATCCCAGCGCCGGAGCGACGTGGATGAGAATTGACTCAATCACGTGCGCATTGTATTCGACGCCGAGCGTGTTGGGCACAGTCAGAAGGAGCGTATCCGCCTCGGCGATGGCCTCATCCCCTCTCAGTTCTTCGATCAGCACGTCTGGCTCGGCAGCATAGGACCGGCCAAACACGGCCCGCATGTTGTCGATGATTCCGATCTGATCACTACTTTCATCGCGACCGAAGTACATGCGGTCGCGATCGTTCATCAGCGCGAAGATGGATCGAGACACCGAGACACGCGGCTCGCGTGCATGACCGGCATCCTTCCATGCTTGCCGGAAGACGCGGATCTGGCGAGCCTGCTGAACGTGAAAGGGCTCGCCCGACTCGTCCGCCTTGAGTGTGGAGCTTTGCATGTTCATGCCCTGCTGTGCGGCCCAAGTCGCGGTCGCGTTGGACGCTGAGCCCCACCAGATGCGATCACGTAGTCCCGGTGAATGCGGCTCGAGCCGAAGCAGCCCGGGCGGGTTTGGGAACATCGGCCTGGGATTGGGCTTGGCGAACCCATTCCCTTTCAGCAGTTCGAGAAAAACCTCGGCGTGTCGACGGCCCAGATCTGCATCGGTTCCGCCCTCAGGCGGCGAGTAGCCGAAGTGACGCCAACCCTCGATGACCTGCTCCGGCGAGCCGCGGCTGATCCCGAGCTGGAGGCGGCCGTTGCTGATGATGTCGGCCGCGCCCGCGTCTTCGATCATATAGAAGGGATTCTCGTACCGCATGTCGATGACGGCCGTTCCGATCTCGATGCGGCTCGTCCTCGCGCCAACGGCTGCCAAAAGCGGGAAGGGAGACGCGAGCTGTTGCGCAAAGTGATGGACGCGAAAGTATGCTCCATCCGCACCGAGCTCCTCGGCCGCTACCGCCAGCTCGATCGATTGCTGCAGCACATCGCGCGCGGACCGCGCGGCCGATTGCCGCGTTGCACTCCAATGACCAAAGGATAGAAAGCCGATCTTCTTCATGCACTGAAGCTAAGTGTCACTTCCCGATGCGACGTGCCTCCATGGCGCCGGTGTCGAGAA
>DATEHJ010000054.1:0-3328 GCA_035279645.1 Gemmatimonadaceae bacterium | reverse complement strand
CACGGCGCGGTTCTCGTCATCGCGAAGCGCGACTCGGTAGTCGTTCAAGACTGGTTGTAGGCGATGGCAGCCCGTATAAGCTTCTTGAACGCATCCCCATCGACCTTATCGCCCTCATGGAGATCGATCGCGCGCCGCACTTTGCTATCGAGGCCGTTGTTGAAGAGGTGTGACGGGTCCTTCAACGAAGCGCCGTTGGCGAAGGTCACCTTCACATGGCTCTTGTAGCTCTCGCCGGTGCAGATCATTCCGCCGTGATACCACACCGGAACGCCTCTCCACTTCCACTCCTCGACGACGTCGGGGTCCGCTTGCTTGATGAGTGCGCGGATGTTGGCAAGCATCTCGCCCCTCCAGTCGTCCAGCTCCCTGATCCTCGCATCGATCAGTCGAGACGGAGAGTCGCCCTTGGTCGTTAGGCTTTTTTTCATATTGTTTGCCGCTCCTGAACGCGACGCCAGAAGAAGTATGAGAGCCCCCACATCACGCCGGTGCCCGCCGCCCAACCCCACACCTGCGGGCCATCGCGTAACGCGAAGTGGGCGATGAGCGCGGACCCAAGAGTGATCGCGAAACCGGCATGCGCCCACTCCTTGAGTCGTGCCGGCACCGGCGCAAGCAGTACCGCCACGCCGAGGAGCTTGGCCCACGAAAGCTCCACTCGGAAGTAGGCCGGGAAGCCGAGGTGCGTGAACATGTCCGCCACCTGCGGCAATTGCAGCTGCGCATAGGCGGTGAAGCCGATCTGCAGGCAAAAGAGCGCCGTCACCACCCAATAGAGGATGGCCGTGGCCTTGAACTTGGTCTCGCCGGCAACGAAGGCCGGTTTCCGCAGTGTCGATTCCATGAGTTTGCTCCTGCGCTGCCTAACGCGCGCCCTACCAGCGCGCCAGCTGGACGAGTTGAATGAGGTTGCCGCAGGTGTCGTTGACCATCGCGATGGTCGAGGCAGTCACATCGGTTGGTGGCATCGTGAACTCGCCGCCGCGCGATTTGATGCGCTCGTAGTCGCCCTTGACGTCGTCCGTGTAGAACATCGCCGCGGGCTTCCCCTGCTGACGCATCGCCTGCTGATAGGTCTTGGCAGCCGGATCGTCGTTCAGCGCCAGCTGCAGCTCGGTGCCCTTCTCCTCCTCCGGTGACGCGACCGTCAGCCAGCGAAACGGTCCCTGCGAAAAGTCGCTCTTCTTCACGAAGCCCAACACGTCGGTGTAAAAGCGCAGCGCTTTCTCCTGGTTGTCGACGTACACGCTCGTCACCTTGATTTTCATGGGGATTCTCCTCTGTTATCAGCTCATCGACACCAGATAGGTGTCGAGCCGGGTGTAGCTGCTCTCGGTTCCGAACTTGGCGTACTTCACGGCCTGGTCGCGCGCGGCCGCGCTGGCGTAGCGCGACTCGACGGTCACGGTGGTGCGGCCGTTCTCCTCGGCAAACGTCGTCGTGCTCGTGTTCTCCTCGCCGTTGACCGTCATCACTTGCACGAAGCGCTTCGGCGGATCGACCTCGCGATACGTGCCGGTCACCGGGAACTCCCGCCCCTGTCCCATTCGGTACACGTAGTGCCATGTGCCGCCGGGGCGCAGGTCGATCTCGCAGACCGGCATCGTCGCATTCGACGGTTGCCAGTTCGGGAGATGTTTAGGATCTGTGAATGCCGCCCAGACGAGCGCGCGCGGCGCTTCGAACGTACGAGTGATCACGAGCTCGCGATCGCTCGGCGTGGCGAGGATCGTCGGGTTGCGAGTGGAGGCGCTACTTGGCGTCGTCATTGTCTCCCTCCGCCATCAGGTGATTGAGGTACGCGTCGAGACGCTCATACGCGGCGTCCCAGAATTGGCGATAGTCCTCGGCCCAGTCGGCGATCTGCTTGATCGGCGCCGCCTGCAGCCGGCAGGGCCGCCACTGCGCATCGCGTCCGCGCGCGACGAGGCCAGCACGCTCGAGCACCTTGAGGTGCTTGGAAATGGCCGGTCCACTCATCGCGAATGGTTTCGCGAGCTCCCCAACCGTGCATTCGCCGTCGGCCAAACGCGCGAGCATGGCGCGTCTGGTCGGGTCGGCAAGAGCACCGAAGACGAGGGAGAGCTGGTCCGAAGACATATCTAACTGAAGGGTTACTTAACCTATCAGTTAGATAAAAGCCACGTCGCTATTCGTCAAGGCCCGGCGCGACGACGTTTCGGGCTCGAACAGTCGAGAACGCCGGGGCAACAGCGATTGCTCGTATTGGACCAAGGCCCACTGCGGCGACGCCAACCCGTGCGCTACTCTCTCGGCCCCGGCGGAAACCAACGGTGCGTGGAGCATAAACATGAAGCCACTCGATCAGCAGCTTGCCGACCTGTCCGTCTGCGCCAAACAGGTGGAGGATACGTTCGAAGCAGCGAAGAAAGAGACTCGCGACAGAGTCGTCGCAAGGCGCGAGCAGGCGCGAGCCAGCGCGGCCCAGTTCGCCGACCGAGTCGAAAGGGACATTCGGGAGGTGGGTGATTCCGTGGCGGGACAGTGGAACGCGCTGCAGGCAAAGGTCGCCGCGGATATCAATCGGCTCAAGACGGCGTACGAGGAACGGCAGCAAGCGATACGCGCTGTCCTCGACGCCGTCGCGGCGAAGCTGGACGCGCAGGACGCGCGCGCCTAGCTGCCGGATGTCGTACCCGACCGGCCACCTGCCTAACGACGTGGCCGGCCGGTCGGCGTGTACGTGACGTTGCTCGTCAGAGAACTCTCACCTCTGGTCGCACAGGTTCGCGGAGGGTACGTTTTTCTATCCCTCGCTTCCGACGGCTTGCCCACGCCGCCGACCACTGTTGTCACCATTGGGTGAGCGCTCTCGAAAGTGACTGGCATCGCGGCACTCGAGGCAGAATCGGCTGGATGGCTGCACGACCTCAACGGAAGCAACGGCGAGGCGGAGCGCGAGCACGCTATTGGGCGCCTTCACGCGCTCCTTCTCCGCGTCGCGCGCGGGCTCGCGGCGCGCCGGCGGACGTCCCTGCCCCTTCGCGCGTTGGAAGACGTCGATGATCTGTGCGTGCAATCGGCGAGCGACGCGTTGATGATCATACTCTCAAAACTCGAGACATATCGCGGAACCGCTCGCTTCACGACGTGGGCCTGCAAGTTCGTCATCCTCGAGACCTCGGCGCGGTTGCGGCGTCACGCGTGGCGGGAGCGCAGGATCGACCCCGACCAAACCATCTGGGATCGGATGCCCGATGCTGCACCGCCGGCGCTCGAACGTGTAGAGAACGATCAACTGATGCTCGCGCTGCATCGCGCGGTCGAGAATCAACTCACCGAGCGACAGCGGATGATCTTTCAG
>DATEHJ010000053.1:0-14445 GCA_035279645.1 Gemmatimonadaceae bacterium | reverse complement strand
GAAGTACGGGCGCCACCCGGGCATTGGCCGTGGAGAACCGGCCTGCCTAACAGCTCAGCGGTGAGGCACGGGCGGGAACCTATCGGCCCGCCATACGTCCGTCCAGAGGGTTTGCCTCACGACTGAGGCGGGCGTTAGGCCCGGCCCGGCGCTCCAAGATCGGGCATCGGCAGTGCACTCGATGGGAGCGCATCGCGAGCTTGCAAGACCGACCGGAAGGGGCCCAACAGGTGCGCGATGCTGTTCGCGTAATAGCGCAGGAGCTCTCGATTTCTCGGCAACACCGTGTAGCCGTCGCCCGTCTCGAGCAGAATTCGGCGCATGCTCAACATTCGCCAAGCACGCTCCCAGGTCTCGCCAATGTCCCGGTCCGCGCGGATCACGCGTCCGTTGAGCTCGACGAGCACCGTTCGCATTTCACTCATGCGATCGAGAAGGAGCGTTCGCGGAATAAAGTCGCGATCCAGGCTCTCGATCGCGGCACACGCCAGCGGGACCGGCGTCACGGGCACCAGCTGCCCGATGTGCTCCATAATGTCGTCACAGAGCGCCTGTACTCTGCCGAGGCGTTCCGTTCGCGGCAACTCGAAGAGATTCACCTCACGATGAAACCATGGGTCGAGCATGATTGGCGCGCCGACGGTGACTGCGGCTCGGCCATAGCGCTTCCATCGTCGCGTGACGAGGCGCGCCGAATTCCACCAGAGATAGTGTACGACTTCGCGGAATTGCTTCACGCGCGACGTCCGCGGGCGCCCATCGGCGGTGGCGAGCTCGCGTAGCAGAGTGCGATCCTCGAGCACGCGATCGTAATTGACCGCGACGGGCACGACAAAGAGCCGGGGCCGAAACGCGGGATCGCGCGCGATGCCGAGGACGTAATCGAGGAGGCCGATCTTTGGGGGACGGAGCTTGCCGTCTCTCGTTAGGCCCCCTTCGAGAAAGATTCCTTGCGTCACGCCTTGACGCGTGATGAGCTGGACGTACCGCTCGAGCACCGTGTGATACAGCGCTTCACGATACCGGCGCCGCACGAAGTACGATCCGAATGCTTTGAAGAGATGCTCGAGGGGGAAGGCGCGTGCCCACTCGCCGACCGCGTACGAGATGGCGACGTCGCCGGCCAACGCGTAGCTCACGAGCACGTAGTCGGCATTCGAACGGTGATTCATGAGGTACACGAGCACGGCGTCCCGCGGCAATTGCTCGTGCTTCGCGCGGTCCTCGTACTCGACCGAGACCTTATAGAAGAGGTTCAACAACCATCCGGCAGCGCGATAACCGAGATGGTAGTAGGCGATGATGTTGAAGAATGGGACGATCTCGTCGATGTAGCGGTCGACGACGCGCCATGCCTCGGCCTCGCTGATTCCCTTCTCGGCCGCGTACACGGCGACGGCGCCCTGAATCCCGGCGTCGTTGAGCAATTGCTCTCTGACGTAGGGCCGCCGCGCGAGCTTATAGCGATCGACGCGCGCCCCCGCGCGATGCACCGCGCGCAGCGCCAGGCGATCGAAGTAGCTCATAGCGCGTTCAGCGTTGCGCGTTGAGCGTGGTGGCGTGGAGCATTGCGCGCCGGGCGTTGAGCGCCGCGCCCTCTGGCGCACAACGCTCAACGCTCAACGCGCCACCCTATCGAGCCTCTCTCGGCAGCGAGGGCCGCGGTGTGGCCGGGAACTCCTCCTCGTCGGCCATCGAGAAGATCGATTTAAGCTCGGGCTCCGGCGTCGCTGGCAGCGGCGCAAAGCCTTCCGATCCCTCGGGTGGTTGCAGGTCGAGATCGACCTCCTGATACCGATACATGCCCGTGCCCGCCGGGATCAGGTGTCCGATGATGATGTTCTCCTTGAGACCCAGCAAGTCGTCCTTCGCGCCGCGAATCGACGCGTCGGTGAGGACGCGCGTGGTCTCCTGGAACGACGCAGCCGAAATGAATGACTGCGTCGTGAGGCTGGCTTTCGTGATACCGAGCAGCAACGGCTCCGCCGTCGACGGCGATTCCTTCTTCTTCTTCGCGCGATCGTTGATCTCGCGGAAGACTTGCTTGTCGACGTGCTCGCCCTCGAGGAACTCCGTCTCACCCGGCTCGAGGATGCGCACCTTCTGCAGCATCTGCCTAACGATGACCCCGATGTGCTTGTCGTTGATCTTCACGCCCTGAAGCCGGTACACCTCCTGCACTTCATTGAGCAAATACTCCTGCACTGCGCGTGGGCCCTTGATGCGCAGAATGTCGTGGGGGTTCACCGGACCCTCGGACAAGCGGTCACCGGCGCGCACGCGGTCACCCTCGTGCACTCGCAAGTGCTTGCCCGCGGGCACTTCGTACGTCTGTGCCTCCACCGACTCGTCGATCGTGCCGTCGTTGTTGATCGGATGGACACGGATCTCGCGCTTGCCGCGCTTGATCTCGCCGAACCGTACGACACCGTCGATCTCGGAGATCGTCGCCGGATCCTTCGGCCGGCGCGCCTCGAACAGCTCGGCGACGCGCGGCAGACCGCCGGTGATGTCACGCGTCTTGTACGCCTCACGACCGACCTTGGCGATCGTCGTGCCGGCGCTGATCTTCTGTCCGTCGTCCACCGTGAGCTGCGCGCCCACCGGGATGACGAAGTCGCGCACGCGCTTTTCCTTTCCACCTTTTTCCTGCACGATCTCGATGTGTGGGTGGAGCTTCTTTTCACGATCTTCGATGATCACGCGCTGACGCAAGCCGGTGAGCTCATCGAGCTCTTCCGACACCGACTCTTCCTCGACGATGTCGACGAACCGGATCGTTCCTTCGACGTCGGCGATGATCGGATTGGTGTACGGATCCCAGCTGAAGATCACCTGATCGCGCTTGACCTCCTCGCCGTCCTTCACCATGAGGATGGCGCCTAACGGCACTTGCAGCCGCGCGGCGACGCCCGCATCGCGATCCGACGACGACTTGATGAGGATCTCGCCCTCGTACGAGGTGACCACACTCTGTCCCTCGGCGTTGGTCACGACGACAAGTCGATCACCGTATTCGATCGTTCCCGGCACCTTCGACTTGCGCGCCGTCTGCTCGGCGATACGCGCCGCCGTTCCACCGATGTGGAAGGTGCGGAGCGTCAGCTGCGTGCCCGGCTCGCCGATCGACTGCGCGGCAATGATACCGACCGCCTCGCCCGGGTCCACCATCTCCATCGTCGCGAGGTTGCGGCCGTAGCACATGCGGCAGAGACCGCGCTTTGCCTCGCAGGTGAGCACCGACCGAATGCGCACGGTCTCGAGGCCAGACTCCTCGATGTCGCGCGCCATTTCTTCGTTGATCAGATCGCCCGCTTCGGCGAGCACACGCTGGCGCCCCGACTCATCGCGCTCGTGTGGATCCTCGATCTGCTCCGCCGCGACGGTACCAACGATGCGCTCCGACAGCGGCTCGATGATATCCTCGCCCTCCTTCAGCGCTGAGATATCGAGGCCCTGAATCGTTCCGCAGTCCTCTTCGGTGATCGTGACGTCCTGCGCGACATCGACGAGCCTCCTCGTTAGGTAACCGGCGTCCGCTGTTTTCAGCGCCGTATCCGCCAGACCCTTACGAGCGCCGTGCGTCGACGTGAAGTACTCGAGCGGTGAGAGTCCCTCGCGGAAGTTCGACTTGATTGGCGATTCGATGATCTCGCCGATGCCGCCGGTGAGCTTCTTCTGCGGCTTCGCCATGAGACCGCGCATGCCCGCCAGCTGACGGATCTGATCGCGGCTCCCGCGTGAGCCGGAGTCGAACATCATGAACACCGGATTGAACCCGCGCTTCGACTCGCGCATCGACTTGACCATCTCGTCGGCGATGTCCGAGTTCGCGTGCGTCCACGTGTCGATGACTTTGTTGTAGCGCTCGCCGTTCGTGATGTTACCGGTCTGATACGCGCGCTGGAACCGCTCGACGCGCTCCTCGGCTTCCTGCAGCAGCGTCGTCTTCGCCGTCGGAATCTCGAGGTCCTCGATGCCGATCGACACGCCGCCGCGCGTGGCGTTCGTAAAGCCGAATTCCTTCAGCCGGTCGAGGAACGCGACCGTGGTCGCCAGGCCCGATTTCCGGTACGACTCGAACACGAGCTCGGAGAGCACCTTCTTCTTCATATCAGCGTTCTTGAAACCAAGATCCGGCGGCACGATTGCGTTGAACAGCACGCGGCCCGCCGTGGTCTTCTCCCAGCTACCCTTGGTCGACGCGCCTTCACGCACGTAGAAGAGCAGCGCCGACTGGCGCGTGATCCGGCCGACGGCGATCTCCATCTCGATCTCGGAGACGCTCGTATACCGACGCAGCGCCTTCACGTCGACCTGGTTAAAGTCCGCCGGTGCCTTGGTCGCAAAGTAGCATCCGAGCACGATGTCCTGACTCGGCTCGGCCACCGGACGGCCATCCGACGGCTTGAGGATGTTGTTCGACGACAGCATCAACAGGCGCGACTCCAGCTGCGCCTCGAAGGAAAGCGGCACGTGCACGGCCATTTGATCGCCGTCAAAGTCCGCATTGAACGCGGCACAGACGAGCGGGTGGATACGAATGGCCTTGCCCTCGACCAGCACCGGCTCGAACGCCTGGATGCCTAACCGGTGCAACGTCGGTGCACGGTTCAGGAGCACCGGGTGGTCGCGAATGATCTCTTCGAGAATCTCGTACACCTCGGGCGATTCGCGCTCGACGATTTTCTTCGCGCGCTTCACGGTCTCCGCAATTCCCTTTTCCACGAGCTTGTGGATGATAAAGGGCTTGAAGAGCTCGAGGGCCATGAGCTTTGGTAGGCCACACTGATGGAGCTGGAGCTCTGGGCCGACGACGATCACCGAACGGCCGGAGTAGTCGACGCGCTTGCCAAGCAGGTTCTGACGGAACCGGCCTTGCTTGCCCTTGAGCATATCCGAAAGTGACTTGAGCGGACGCTTACCACGTCCGCGAATCGCCTTCGAGCGACGCCCGTTGTCGAACAACGCGTCCACCGCCTCCTGGAGCATGCGCTTCTCGTTCCGGAGGATGACTTCGGGGGCACGATGCATGATCAGCTTTTGCAGCCGATTATTGCGGTTGATGACACGCCGATAGAGATCGTTGAGGTCCGACGTCGCGAAACGGCCGCCATCGAGCGGGACGAGCGGACGCAGGTCCGGCGGGATCACCGGAATCACGTCGAGAATCATCCACTCCGGCCGATTGCGCGCGTCGCCCGATTCGCCCGAGTTACGGAATGCATCGACGATCTTGAGCCGCTTGAGCAGCATCTTTTTTCGATGCTGCGACGTCTCGTTCGCGACTTCGGCGCGGAGCGTGTCGGCGAGCGTGTCGACGTCGAGACGGCGCAGCAGCTCGCGAACGGCTGGCGCACCGATGTCGGCGCTAAAGGCGGCGTCGTTCTCTTCCTTCGCTTTCGTCCGCAGCGCCAGGTACTCCTCCTCGTCCAGCAGCTGGCCGGAGGAGACTTCCTGTTCGCCAGGCTCGATGACGATGTAGTTCGAGTAGTAGATGACCTTCTCGAGATCACGCAGCGTGACGTCGAGCAGATTCCCCATCGGGCTGGGGAGCGTCTTGAAGAACCAGATGTGCGCGACGGGCACCGCGAGCTCGATGTGCCCCATGCGCTCGCGACGGACCTTCGAGAGCGTCACCTCGACGCCGCAGCGATCGCAGATCACGCCGCGGTAGCGGATGCGCTTGTACTTCCCGCAATGACATTCCCAGTCCTTTACCGGACCGAAAATGCGCTCGCAGAACAAGCCGTCCTTCTCCGGCTTGAACGAGCGATAGTTGATCGTCTCGGGTTTAGTAACTTCTCCCCACGACCACCAGTTGCGCACGCCCGCCATCTCGAGGCGCTCGCGCTCCTTCGGATCCTTGGGGCCGCGGATCTCCTCCGGTGAGGCGATCCGCACCTGGATGTAATCGAACGCCGATGCGCGAGCATCGCGCACGCTGCGGAAATCAATCATTGATTACTCCTCGCTCCCCTTGCCGTTGTTGACAGAGGTGCCGGTGTCAATGCCGGTCCCGTAGAAACCATCGTCGCTCTGGCCCATCGTGACCTTGATGCCGAGCGCTTGCAGTTCCTTCACGAGCACGTTGAACGACTCCGGAATGCCGGGGTCCGGAAGATTCTGACCCTTCACGATCGCCTCGTACACCCGACTGCGTCCGTTCACGTCGTCCGACTTCACCGTGAGTATTTCCTGAAGTACGTGCGCGGCCCCGTACGCCTCCAACGCCCATACCTCCATCTCTCCGAATCGCTGGCCGCCGAACTGCGCCTTGCCGGCCAACGGCTGTTGCGTGACCAGCGAGTACGGGCCGATGCTCCGGGCGTGGATCTTGTCGTCGACCAGGTGCGAGAGCTTCAGCATGTAGATCTCGCCCACCGTCACCGGGAAGTTGAAGGTCTCGCCGCTGCGGCCGTCGCGGAGCCGCACCTTGCCGTACGCACACGGACCGGCGAGCCGCATCAGCTCCTGCGCCGCGGCATCGACGTCCAACTCCGTCTTCTTGCCCAACGACGCCGCCAGCGCCGGCAGTTCCAGGTCGGTGAGCCGGTCGCCCGGCGCGCCACCCTTCCCCTTCTCGAGCTGACGAAGCGTGGTCCTGTACTCCGTGCGCTCCGACGCGCCAGCCGACTCGTCGTCGGATCGCGTCGTGTGGAACTCGACCTGATGCGAGACCTCCTGCACCTCGCGCTCGGACAGCTCGCGCGCCGCCTCGGCGAGGAAGTCGCGAAGCCGATGGTAGATCTCCTTCGTACCGGCGGACATCGCCCGGCCGCCGAGCTGGTTCAGCGACGCCTCTTCGAGCCGCTCGAAGACTTCGACGCCGCCGGTTTCGGCGGGCTTGATGTCTTCGAGGATCGTGCGCACATCGCCGTCGGTGAGTTGCGGCGCCGGTGTGCGCAAGCCTAACGCCTGCGCGCCCCACACAATGCCGGCCATCTTGAGCAGCAGGCCGATCTCGCGCTCGTTCGCGCCCTGGAACACCGGCGTCTTGGCGTAGAAGTTGAGAATCTTCGCCGCCCACCCGAGGTGCGTCTCGAGGATCTGACCAACGTTCATTCGAGACGGCACGCCAAGCGGGTTGAGCACGATATCAACGGGCCGACCGTCGGGGAGGAACGGCATGTCTTCCTCTGGGACGATACGAGCAACGATACCCTTGTTGCCGTGGCGCCCAGCCATCTTGTCGCCGACGGAGATCTTGCGCTTCTCAGCCAGATACACCTTCACCAGCTGAATCACGCCCGGCGGCAATTCGTCGGGTTGCAGGATGCGGTCGATCCGCTCCTCGGCCCGCTCCTCGATGCGCGTCTTCTCTTCGCTCGACGCATCGATGATCTGCCGGACGCGCTCATTCGTGCGTTTGTTCTCGACACGCAGTGTCTTCAGATCGATCGACGACAGGCGCATCTCGCGCAACATCGGCGAGGTCACCTTCGTGCCCGCCGGAATCGCTTCCTCGACCGTGCCCGCCTTGAGTGCGAGCGCGATCGTCTGATCGTTGAGCAACTCGAGTAATTCGGAATCGCGCACCTCGTTGACGCGCAGCTTCTCCTCGTTCTCGAGACGCCGCACTTCACCGATGCGCTCACCGCGATCCTTCTCGACCACCTGGTCTTCGATGCGCGAGAAAATCTTGACGTCGATCACGACGCCCTCCATTCCCGGCGGCACCTTGAGCGAAGAGTCTTTGACGTCCTTGGCTTTTTCTCCAAAGATCGCGGTCAGCAGCTTCTCTTCGGGTGATAATTCCGTCTCTCCCTTCGGCGTGATTTTTCCAACCAGAATATCGCCGGGTTTGACATGTGCGCCAATGCGCACGATGCCGCGCTCGTCGAGGTCGAGGAGCGCCTCTTCCGACACGTTCGGAATTTCGCGCGTGATCTCTTCCTGACCGCGTTTGGTATCGCGGACGTGGAGCTCCAACTCCTGAATATGGATTGACGAGTACACGTCGTCCTTCACGAGGCGCTCAGACAAGACAATGGCGTCCTCGAAGTTGTGCCCGTACCACGGCATGAACGCCACGGTCACGTTCGAACCGAGCGCGAGTTGTCCCTGCTCGGTGCCCGCGCCGTCGGCGAGGACATCGCCTTGCTTGACGCGCTGGCCGAGCCTAACGAGCGGCCGCTGGTTGATGGCGGTATCCTGGTTCGTGCGCCAATACTTCTTGAGTCGATAGCGATCGTGCTGGGTAAGCCGCGCGAGCGGACGATCGTCGCCACGACGCTCTTCTGCCGCGCGGCGCTCGGCCGGCCCACTGTCGACGATGATCTCATCCGCGGTCACGCGCGTCACGACACCGGCGCGCTTGGCGATGACGACCGCGCCCGAATCGCGCGCGACCTTCTCCTCCAGTCCCGTGCCGACGAGCGGCGTGCGCGGATTGAGGAGCGGCACAGCTTGACGCTGCATGTTCGAGCCCATCAGCGCGCGGTTCGCGTCGTCGTGCTCGAGGAACGGAATCAACGCCGCCGCGATCGATACCAGCTGCTCTGGCGCGACGTCCATGTAGTCCACGCGGTCGCGCGGCACGAGCGGCACGTCGCCCTGCTGACGGCAGAGCACCAGATCGTCACTGAACGTGCCATCGTCCTCGAGATTCGCGTTCGCCTGGGCGATGATCGCGTCCTCTTCCCGGTTCGCATCGAGCCAGATGATCTCGTCGTTGTAGACCTTCCCGTTCTTCACGACGCGATACGGCGTCTCGACGAAGCCCAGATCGTTCACGCGCGCGAAGCACGCGAGCGACGTGATGAGTCCGATGTTCGGACCTTCCGGCGTCTCGATTGGGCACATGCGCCCATACTGCGAGTAGTGCACGTCGCGCACCTCGAAGCCGGCGCGCTCTCTCGTGAGGCCGCCCGGGCCTAACGCCGAGAGTCGCCGCTTGTGCGTGAGCTCCGCGAGCGGGTTCGTTTGATCCATGAACTGTGAGAGCTGCGACGATCCGAAGAACGCCTGGATCACCGCGCTCACCGTGCGCGCGTTCACGAGATCGTCGAGCGAAATTTTTTCCGGGTCCGTGTTGATGGACATTCGCTCTTTGACCAAACGCGCCATGCGCGACAGGCCGACCGAGAACTGGTTCGCGATCAACTCGCCGACCGAGCGAATGCGCCGGTTGCCAAGGTGATCGATATCGTCCACGTGTCCTCGACCCTCGTGCAACTCGACCAGATAGCGCAGAATGGCGACGAAATCCTCCTTCGTGAGGACCGTCGTCCCGGCGTCGGTCGTTAGGCCGAGCCGTTGGTTGATCTTGTAGCGGCCAACGCGACCGAGATCATAGCGCTTCGGCGAGAAGAACAAGCGCTCGAGCGCCTGCTTCGCCGTCGCCGCGTCGGGCGCGTCACCGGGCCGCAGCAGCGCGTAGATCTGCTGCAAGGATTCCTTCTCGCTCCGCGTCGGGTCCTTCGCCAGCGTGTTCTTGATGAGCGTCGACTCGGCACGACCCGAGACGACGAACACCGGCACCTTGTTGATCTCCGCCTTGCGAATCTTACGGATCAAGGTGTCGGTCAGCGGCTGACCGGATTCGCCGATCACTTCGCCGTCTTCGTTCGTGACGTCGAGCGCGAGGATGCGACGCACCTGGCGCTCACCGCGCTCGATTGCGTCCTGCTCGTCACGCAAATCGATCGTCATATACGACGCGAAGACCTTGATCGTATCGATCCCCTGGCGTCGCACACGATTCAGCACCTCGTCGGTGAGCTCGTCGCCTTCCTTGACGAGCAGCACGTTCTCGGCGCGCTCGCGCTCCGCCTTCGCCTTCTTCGTGCGCGCCTTGGGCGCGTCTTCGGGCGTGGCTTCGCCGGGCAACGCGATGTCTTCGGCGATGATCGCGCCCAACACTTCGCGCTGTTCGCCGCGGCTCTCGCGCTTCTTGGTAAGGTCGAGGTCTCGCACGGCGAAGAACAGCCGCAAAATATCCGAGTTCGTGCCGTAGCCGAACGCACGCAGGAGCGCCGTTGCCGGGAACTTCTTCTTCTTATCGATGTGGACGTAGATCACGTCATGGATATCGACCGTGAACTCGACCCACGATCCGCGGAACGGAATGATGCGCGCCGAGATGAGCCGCTGGCCGTTGGGGTGCGTCGCTTCTTCGAAGACGACGCCTGGCGACCGGTGCAGCTGGCTCACGATCACGCGCTCGGCGCCGTTGATGACGAAAGTGCCTAACGGCGTGAGCAGTGGGAGCTCACCGAGATAGACCTCCTTCTCGATGATGTTGCGCGGCCGTTTGACTCCGTTCACTTCCTCGTTGATGACGAGCTGAAGCGTCGCCTTCAACGGGGCGGAGTAGGTCATGTCGCGCTCGATGCACTCTTCGACGGTGTACTTCGGCTCACCGAGCGAGTAGCGAACGAACTCGAGAGAAAAATTCTCGTGGACGTCGGTTATGGGAAAAAGGTCCTTGAAGACGCGTTCGAGGCCGACGTCCTCGCGTTCATGAGCAGCGGCATCCGTCTGCAGAAGCGCTTCGAACGCTTGCGTCTGGATGTCGAGGAGATGGGGCATTTCCATCCCCTGCTCGAGCTTTCCGAACGAAATTTGCTTGATCGATTCAGACATTGTTCACCCGCGCACAGGCGAGAAAACGGCTACATCCCCGTCGGCCACGCGGTTGTCGCGGGCGAACGGGGTTGGCCGGAACTGCAGGATGAAAAGTGTGAGGCGAGTAATCGCTTTCACTGACACATGGGCTGAAGTGAAGAAGAGGTTCTAGGTGCTGGGTGCTAGGTGCTAGTACGAATCCGCTAGCACCTTGCTCCTAGCACCAAGCACCTTACTTCACTTCCACCGCTGCGCCTTGCTCCTCGAGCTTGGCCTTGATCGTGGCCGCTTCGTCTTTCGATACGCCAGACTTCACCGTCTGGGGCGCACCGTCGACCAAATCCTTCGCTTCCTTCAGGCCCAGCCCGGTCAGCTCACGCACGACCTTGATGACCTGAATCTTCTTCGCACCCGCTTCTTTCAGGACGACGTCGAATTCCGTCTGCTCTTCCACCGCGGGCGCGGGGGCGCCGCCCCCACCACCACCCGCCGGGGCTGCGCCCACGGGCGCGGCGGCGATCGTCACGTTGAACTTGCTCTTGAACGTCTCGATGAGATCATGAAGTTCGAAAACGCTCATGTTCCCGATCGCTTCGAGAATCTCGTCCTTGCTCAGCGTCGTTGGCATCGTGGTATTCTCCTCGTAATCCCAGGCAATCCTGGGCAGTAAGTCAGGCGTGTGCCTGGGGATTATGCGGCGGAGCCGCCGTGCTGCTGGTGCAGCGCTTCAAGCGCTCCAGCGAACATGTAGAACAACCCGCTGAGCGCGCCGACAAAGGCGGTCAGCGGCGACTGCAGCCCGGCGCCGAGTTGCGCGAGCATCTGCTCGCGCGACGGCATCGAGGCCAGCTGCTTCACCTGAGCGACGGCGATCGCGCGGCCTTCCAGCATGCCGCCTTTGACCGTCGGTTTCTGATCGTTCTCCTTCGCGAAATCCTGCAGCACCTTCGCGGCGGACACCGGATCCCTCGCAACGACAAGACCCGTCGGGCCGCGCAACCTCTCGGCGACGAGCCCGCTCTCGTTCACGGCGCGCAGGGCAAGCGAGTTCTTGATCACGACATACTCAACATTCGCCTTGCGCAGCTTCCGACGCAGATCCGTCATCCGCTTCACGTTCAAGCCGGTGAAGTCGGTGTAGTAGAGCGCGGGGGCGCCCTTGATTTTGTCTTTCAGCTCGGCGACGAGCTGATCTTTCTCGGTGCGGTTCATCGCTCGTTACCGATATGGTGTAGTGTCGATAGTGACGCCCGGTCCCATCGTGCTCGAGACGCAGACGTTCTTGACGTAGACGCCCTTCGAGGCGGCCGGCTTTTGCCGGACAATCTGGTCCATGAACGCCGTGAAATTCGTCTCGAGCGCTTCGATGCCGAACGAGACCTTACCGATGGCCGCGTGCACGTTCCCGCTCTTGTCGACGCGGAACTCGATCTTGCCAGCCTTCGTTTCGCGCACCGCGTTCGCGACGTTCATCGTAACGGTTCCCGCCTTCGGATTCGGCATCAGACCGCGCGGACCGAGGACGCGTCCGAGCTGACCGAGCTGTCCCATCTGGTCAGGTGTCGCGATCAGCACGTCGAAGTCGAGCCAGCCATCCTTGATGCGCTGGATGAACTCCGGTCCCACGAAGTCTGCCCCGGCCTCCTGCGCTTCGCGTGCCCGATCACCCGCCGCAATGACAAGAACGCGGACGGATTTTCCAGTACCCGCGGGCAACACGACGGTGCCGCGCACGACCTGATCGGCGTGACGCGGGTCGACTCCCAACCGTATCGCGACTTCGACTGTCTCGTCGAACTTTGCAAAGGCGGACTTCTTGACGATCTCGAGCGCCTGACGCGCCGCGTACGTCGAAGTGATCTCTCGATTCTTCGCCGCGGCCGTGTACTTCTTCCCGTGCGTGCGCATCAGTCGACGACCTCCACGCCCATCGATCGGGCGGCGCCGGCAACCATCGCCATTGCCGACTCGAGCGAATCACAATTCAGATCGGGCATCTTGATCTCGGCGATCTTTCGAATCTGCGCCTTGGTCACTTTGCCGACCTTGTTCCGGTTCGGTTGACCCGAACCCTTCTCGATCCCCGCCTCCTTCTTGAGGAGCACCGCCGCCGGCGGCGTCTTCGTGATGAAGGTGAAGGATTTGTCCGAGAAGATCGTAATCTCGACGGGAAGAATCGTCCCCGCTTCCTTCTGCGTTCGTGAATTGAACTCCTTCACGAACGCCATGATGTTGATGCCCTGCGGACCCAAGGCTGTACCGACTGGCGGTGCCGGCGTGGCCTGTCCCGCGGGGATCTGCAACTTCACGAAACCCGCAACTTTCTTTGCCATAGTGCCTCACTTCTGGTTCGTACCGTGCGCGCTCGCGCGCGCCCGAACTCCCACTAGAGTTTTGCGTCAGAGTGGTGGCTGACGGATTCGTGGAGCGTTGAGCGTGAAGCGTTGCGCGATCTTCGGATTGCGCTCCACGCTCAACGCTCAACGCATTAGTACGCTCTCAACTGCAGATAATCCAACTCCACGCTCGTCGGCCGGCCGAACAGACTGACCGACACGCGAACCTTGCCTTTGTCCGCCATGACTTCTTCGACTGTGCCGTTGAAGTCGGTGAACGGGCCCTCCGTAATCGCAACCGCCTGCCCAACGAGGAACGGAATCTCCTCCTTCGGCTCCTCCTGCTCCGTCTCGTCGGCAATGCCGAGGAGACGGTTGACTTCATCCGGCCGCAGCGGCTGTGGAAAGCGCTGGTCGTGGCCGACGAACTTGATCACACCCTGAATCGAATTGATGACGTGCGCCGTCTCCTGATTCATTACCATTTCGACGAGCACGTAGCCGGGATACAGCTTGCGTTCGACCGTCACCTTCTTGCCGTTCTTGATCTCCACCACTTCCTGCGTTGGCACGAGTGCCTGACGAAGCTGCCGATCCTCGGCGGCCCGGGTGTCGAGCTCGATCTTTCGCTGAATCAGCGAACGAACTTTGTTCTCGTGCCCGGCCGTCGTCTGGATGGCGTACCAGCGGTGGTCCATTCCGCTCATCGGGAGAAGAGCGACGGGACGCCACGGACCAGGATCAAGCTGAGCGCCCAATCCAGCACGGTGATCAGCAACGCGAGCAGCAAGACGAAGATGATGATCGCGATCGTCGCCTGTTGCACCTGACCGCGGTCAGGCCAGGTGACTTTTTTCATCTCGGCGATTACGCCGTGATAGAACGCGACAAGCCGCGTCCACCAGCTCCCCGCGGGCGCGGGAGACGCGCCCTGCGGTGGTCGTGCGACGTCGACGGCCATATTACTTCGTTTCCTTGTGGACCTGGTGCTTGTCGCAGCGCGGGCAGTACTTCTTCCATTCCGCGCGCTCCGGATGCAGGCGCTTGTTTTTCGTGGTGAAGTAATTCCGATTCTTACACTCGCCGCAGGCGAGAATGATTTTCTCTCGTGGCATTCGACGTCAGCTCCTCGGTTGCAGCCATGCACGTGTGGTCGCTGCACAGCCGACAGCCCGCCGAAAGGCCCGCGCCTTCCGACCGGCTGCTCGTTCTGCACTTCTTTCAAACTCTCTCAATCTCGTTCACCAAGAGCTCGCGACCGGGATTGAACCGGTGACCTCACCCTTACCAAGGGTGTGCTCTACCAACTGAGCTACGCGAGCACTCGCTGTTTCGTTCGACTACACTGACTTCCCCTGCGACGAGCGGGAGACGGGGCTCGAACCCGCGACATCAAGCTTGGAAGGCTTGCGCTCTACCAACTGAGCTACTCCCGCGACCTCTCATCCCGCTCGACCCGCCTGACGAGTCGCATGGTGGGGGAAGGATTCGAACCTTCGAAGGCGTTAGCCGGCAGATTTACAGTCTGCTCCCGTTGGCC
>DATEHJ010000052.1:0-24328 GCA_035279645.1 Gemmatimonadaceae bacterium | reverse complement strand
CGACCTCGATGAGCGTCACCCTCGCCGGGCACAACCTCGCGCTCTGGAGCGACTACCCCGGTCCCGACCCCGAGGTGAACACGTACGGCAACCGCGCGTTCGTCCGCGGCGACATCTATTCCATGCCAATGACGCGACGCCTAACGGCGGCGCTGAACCTCACCTTCTGAGGACACGAATGATGCTGAAGAAGATGTGGCGGCGCGGCCTCGTGCTTCCGCTCACCGCGGCGGCACTGATGGCGACCACCGCCTGTAGTGATTTCCTCAAGACCAAGAACCCGGGCGCGATCGAGGAGCCGGAGATCAACAATCCGGCGTACATCCCGCTTCTCGTGAACGGCGTCATCGGCGAGTTCCAGCCGGCGTTCACATCCGATGCGCTCTACAGCGGCGTTTTCTCCGACGAGCTGGCGAACTTTCACGGTTTCCCGGAGAATATCGACATCGACGTGCGCAACATCGGTAACGGCAACGGCACGTACCGGGATGCTGTGTACGTTCCGCTGCAATCGGCGCGCTTCATGGCCGATTCGGTCACGGGCCTGCTCAAGAGCTTCCTCGGAGCAGCGGCCAGCAGCGACGTTCGCGTTGCCCGGACGCTCGCGTACGCGGGGTACTCGTACACCCTGCTCGGCGAACAGCTGTGCTCAGCGCCGATCGGGTTGAGCAAAGCCTATACATCTGATGAATTGCTCGGCTTCGCGCTCGATCGCTTCAAGTCGGCGATCACCACGGCGCAAGCGGCAAAGGCGGGCACCGGCGGGCTCGCCGCGGACTCGATTCTGAATCTCGCGAACATCGGCGCGGCGCGCGTCTCGCTCGACCTTGGCAAGTTCACCGAAGCCGCGACATACGCCGCTGCGGTGCCCGCCGCGTTCAACTTCTACGTCTACCATTCGGCGCAGAACGCGCGCGAGAACAATCCGTTCTTCTCGGCTGCCAGCGGCGGGCCTAACGCGGAGTGGGTCGGTCTCACGAACACACCGTTCGTCGCGATCAACGGCGATCCGCGCGTGCCCCACTTGGCGACGAAGGAAAAGATGCAGCAGGACTCGGCAATCACGCCGAATGCGCCCCTGGCGTACGGCACGTACAACGCGACGGCGGCGGGCGCCGAGTTCACTCAGGGAGCGTCGGTCCGGTTCGCTTCCGGTCTCGAGGCCCAGTACATCGTGGCCGAAGCTCAGGGCAACAACGCCGCGAATGTGGCATTCCTCAATACGCGTATCGCCGTTGGCGGCGGCACGCCGCTCGCCTCGCCGACCGATGCGGAGTACACGGCCGCGCTTCGCGACCAGCGTGCGCGCGATCTGTACCTCGCTGGGTATCGCCTGGGCGACCTCAGGCGATACAAGAAGCTCTACCAGGCGGACCTCTGGCAGCGCGGAACGTACGTGAGTCCGGTGCCCGCTCCCGCGACCTTTGGGACGCAGGAGTGCTGGCCGATCCCGTTGGCTGAGTACAACGGCAATCCGAATCTGCCGCGGCCCTAACTAGATCGGGGGTTGGGGGCAGGGCTACAGTGGTTGCCCTGGCCCCCTAGGCCCTCTAAGTGCTCGCTTGACTAGCACTTCGAGCCTGTCTAGGTTTCGCAGTCTCTCCCGCCTAAGGCCAGGGCGGATCGTTTTCGTCGAAACCGTTTTGCATGCCGACTATCAATCAGCTCGTCCGGCAGAGCCGCCGGGATGTCCTCAAGAAAGAGAAGTCACCGGCTCTCAAGTCGAATCCGTTTCGTCGTGGCGTGTGCACGCGCGTGTACACCACCACGCCCAAGAAGCCGAACTCCGCGCTGCGGAAGGTCGCGAAGGTGCGCCTGACGAATGGCTTCGAGGTCATCGCCTACATTCCCGGTGAAGGTCACAACCTGCAGGAGCACTCGATCGTGCTCGTGCGCGGTGGTCGTGTGAAGGATCTCCCGGGCGTTCGCTATCACATCGTCCGCGGCACGCTCGACGCCGCCGGCGTGCAGGGCCGCAACAAGAGTCGCTCGAAATACGGAACGAAGAAGCCCAAGGCTGGAGGTAAGAAGTGAGTCGCCGCAAGAGCGCCATCAAGCGTCCCGTCCTGGCGGACTCGCGTTATGACAGCCAGACGGTTTCAAAATTCATCAACGCGATGATGTACCAGGGAAAGAAGTCGACCGCCGAGCGGATTTTCTATGGCGCGATGGACCTCGTCGAGTCGCGCACGAATCAGCCGGGCGTGAACGTCTTCAAGCAGGCGTTAGCGAATCTGAAACCCGTCGTCGAAGTCAAGAGCCGCCGCGTCGGCGGCGCGACGTATCAGGTGCCGGTCGAGGTGCGTCCCGAACGCCGCACGGCGTTGGCGATGCGCTGGCTGATCACCTTCTCCCGCGACCGCAACGAGAAGTCGATGTCGGAGAAGCTCGCCGCCGAGGTCATCTCCGCGTCGAAGGGCGAGGGGAACGCGGTGAAGAAGAAGGACGACACGCACCGGATGGCGGACGCCAACAAGGCTTTCGCGCACTATCGCTGGTAATTCGCGGGCACAATTCTGGAACACGGCTCCCCGCTTGGCCTTGATTGGCTGAGCGGGGTTTCGCTTGCCCCCCCTCTGGGCATCAGTCGGCACCTGCGACCACCACCTCCAGGCAGCGTTCTACTCGCTGACACGATCTGGGCTTCACTCGACGCGACGACCCCACGAATTGCGGCGGGCGCACGCATTCAACCGTTAGGGCGGGTCGGGCCGAACGATCTCAGAGCCTCGAAGCAGACGTAAAAACACGTTGCCCCGCTGAAGATCAAAATTCAGCGGGGCAACGTATTTTTTGTTTACCAACTGCTAATGGCTTAGCGGCTCACGCGGGTGACGTTCTCAGCCGCCGGGCCCTTCTGGCCCTGCACGACGTCGAATTCAACCTGCTCGCCCTCGGTGAGGGACTTGAAACCGCTGCCCTGGATGGCAGAGTGATGGACAAAGCAGTCCTTCTGGCCGTTCGCGGGGGTGATGAAGCCAAAACCCTTCGCATCGTTGAACCACTTTACGGTACCGGTCGTACGCATCGGTGTTACTCCTAATGATGATTGTGCTGTGGTCGGAGCATGGTCCGTGGACCGGATGCAGTACGAACCCACAACAACTTTACTCGTGATCTCCCTCACGTGGGTGCCGCACAAACCTGCGGCTCGGTAGTACAAAAAAGGACCCGCTCGCTTTGGCAGGCCCCCATTCGTCGGAACTTGTCCACGCGCCAACAGCGCGTGATTCGCTGGACGTGAGTATAGTGGACGGACGGCCAATTGGCAACCGCTTGGATCAGATAGACATCGAACGATGCGATAGGCCTTACATGCTCGGCGAATCCGCCTGAACGCGCGCCGAGACCACGCTTCGGACCGGCGCCGGCCGGCGCAGATAGGCTGTAGCACCGAGCAGGATCCCGAGTACGACGACCGTGAGCGCCAAAGGAATGCTCGCGGGCTTCGTCACCATGTCGAAGACCACGGCGATCGCGATACCTGTGTTGATCGCCGGGAGCGCCGCGACGATCGGCGGCGGTGCCAGTTTCTGCGCTGGCTGATCGAGGCCGCGCTGCGCGAAACCCTCGAGCAGTTGTTGAAGCGCATTGCCCTTCACCCCCAGGAACACGCCGCTGGCCAAAAGAAGGACGACACCCGTTAGGCCGGCGACGATGAAGCCAGACCCCCACACGCTCGGCTGCGCGAAGCTCAGCATGTACGCGCCGGTGATCGTGAACGCAAAGAGGCAGATTGGGAAGAGCTTCGAGGTCGACATCAGTACCGCGTGCCAATCCAGCGCCTCGCTCACCGTGCGCGCACTGGTACGACGGCCGACGGCGAGCTTCGTGACCGCGGTCGCATACACGGCGACAATGAGCGTGACGATGTGAATGAATAGGGCGACGTGGTAGCGATCCATGAGCTCCTCAGTGGAGGGGACGTATGGGGACAAGAGGTGTACGAGTCACCATAGTGAAGGTTTCTCGCGGCCGGTACTTTTCACGCCGTGCAGTAGCACGTCAAGGGATTGGAGACTCTCGTGAGAACGCGAAGCATTCTGACTAGCCTGTGCGCCCTGACTGGTGTCGCCGCGCTCACTGCCACCAAACCCCTCGCTCGACATGAGCCAGGCGTAGGCACCGTCAAGGAATTCCGATTCAAGAGCAAGATATACGAGCGCACGCGCCGGGTCTGGGTTTACACACCGCCTAACTATCCGGACGCGTGCGGCGACGTGTGTCCGCTGATCGTCGCGTTCGACGGTGAAGAGTACCTCAGTGACATCCCTCTCCCCGGGATTCTCGACTCTCTTACCGCAGCCAAGCGCATTCCGCCGAGCGTCGCGCTTTTGATCGACGACGGCGATGCGGCGGAGCGACTCGCTGACCTCGCGAACCAGCCGAAGTTCGTGACTTACGTCGCCGACGAGCTAATGCCCTGGCTGCACTCGCGTTGGCGTGTGACGCGTGATCCTGCGCGCACGATCGTCACCGGCTCGAGCGCGGGTGGCCTCGCTGCGGCGTATCTCGCGTTTCAGAAGCCGGATCTCTTCGGCAACGTGCTCTCGCAGAGCGGCGCCTTCTGGCGGGGCAACGCGGGATCCAATGACGCGCCGTACGAGTGGCTCGCCGACCAATACAAAGCAGCGGCGCGCAAGCCGATTCGATTTTTTCTGGATGTTGGCGCGATGGAGACGGGTGGCGCCGTGGGCGGAGCCGCACCTTCCATTTTGACCACGAACCAACATCTGCGCGACGTGCTGCGCGAGAAGGGATATGCTGTCGAATACTTCGAGGTTCCCAACGGAGTGCACGCACCGGAAACGTGGAAACCCCGACTCCCGGTAGGGCTTTCGGCACTCGCCGCGACGCCCTGAGCGCGATATCATCCTGACGTGGCTCGTCCCGTTTGGCTTCGCCTCTTCACGTGCCTCTGGGCAATCTGGTTCGGAGCGGTACTCATCGAACCGGAGCTTCAGCCGTGCCCAATGCATCGCGCGCATGCGATGCACGGGATGCAGATGCCCGCCAGTGGCGGGCATCAGGGTCGCAGCGGACACAACTCGAGCGCGCCCTGCACCTGTTTGGGCGCCTGCTGCAGCGCGCCATCGGTCGCGCTGCCGACGGTCACGGTGACCGTGGTTCCCACGCCGCGCACCGTCGTCCACGCACGTCGGTCGACGCCGCGTGATGCGCGCGCGCCCGCCTCGGCGCCGCGGTACGCCCATCCGTTCGCGAACGGACCCCCGAGCGACTTGACGGCCTAACGCGCGATTTCCGGCCCCTTCGGCCGATGTTGGCGCGAGCTGAGTCAACCAATTCAGGCGTGCGTCCCCGGGCATGATGCGTCCGGGCGCCTATCCGTGGATTCTAACAGATTCCCTCGCTTCGCTCGGGATGACAACGAACATGCTCAATAGAGTCCGGCTCGTCGCCGCACGGCTCATTGCCGCAGTTGCGACAGTGATGCTGGCGCGAATCGCCCATGCACAGACAACGCAGAACGACAGCGTCGTCACCCTCAGCACGATGAGGGTCGTTGCCGAGCGCGCCGACCAGGTGCGCGTCCAGACGATGCAGCGCCTAACGCTGCCGGTGACGGCGAGCATCACCGCATCGCGCGCGAAGCAAACGGTGAACCTCGTCGACCCGGAAGACGCGGTGAAGTACCTGCCCAGCCTCTTCCTTCGGAAGCGCAACTACGGCGATACACAGGCCACGATGGCGACCCGCGTGTGGGGGCTCAGCTCGAGCGCGCGCAGCCTGGTCTTCGCCGACGGCGTTCCGATCTCGGCGCTGATCGCGAACAACAACACGATCGGCGGCCCGCGGTGGGGACTCGTCTCGCCCGAAGAGATTTCGCGAATCGATCTCATGTATGGGCCCTTCTCCGCGGCGTATGCGGGCAACTCGATGGGCGCCGTCATGGAGATCACGACGCGCCAGGCCGACAGGCTCGAAGGCTCGATCGAGCAGGCGCAGGCGCTCCAACGCTTCTCGCTCTACGGAACGCAGCGCACCTTCGGGACATCGCAGACGAATGCCACGCTCGGCGACCGACTCGGGAAATTTTCCTTTTGGGCCGGCGGCAGCCATCAGAGCAGTGATGCGCAGCCGCTGACCTACGTCACCAGCGGCAGTATCCCCAACGGCACGAATGGCGGCTACGCGGATCAGAACAAGCTTGGCGCCACCGCGAACGTGCTCGGCGCATCTGGTCTGCTGCGCACGGAAATGACGAACGCGAAGGTAAAACTGGCTTACGACATCACTCCGACCCTGCGCGGCGCGTACACGTTAGGCGTCTGGAGAAACGACGCGAGCTCGGGCGTCGATACCTATCTCGACGCGGACGGTGGACAACCGACATTCGCAGGACAGACCGGCTTCGCGACGGGCTTCTACGATCTCGTTCAGCAGCACGTCGCGCGAAGCCTCTCGCTCCGCTCCGACACGCGCCGCGACTGGGACTTCGAGGCGATCGGCTCGTGGTATCGCTTCGACAAGGATCAGCAGCGCCTGCCCACGGCGGCGTCCACGACCGATACGAGCTTCGGCTCGGCCGGTCGTGTGGCCGTGCTCGACGGCACGGGCTGGTCCAGCGTCGATCTCAAAGGCGCCTGGCATAAGGGTGGGTTGAAGGCCACGAACACACTGACCTTCGGCGTGCACGAAGACGATTATCGTCTGCTCAATCCTACATACAACACGAGCGACTGGCGCTCGGGCGACTTTACGACCGTCGCGACGGAAGGGAATGGCAAGACGCGCACGCGGGCGCTGTGGGCGCAGGATACCTGGATGCTGACGCCGGCGCTCACACTCACGCTCGGCGGACGCTACGAGTCGTGGCGCGCGTTCGACGGTTTCAACGCCAACGGCAGCACGAGCGTCGCGCAGCCCGTCGTCACGGCATCGCGATTCTCGCCAAAAGCGGTGCTCGCATGGGACCTGACGCCGGACTGGCGCCTAACGACGTCCGTGGCGAAGGCATATCGCTTCGCGACGGCTTCGGAGCTGTACCAGCTTGTATCCACGGGCGCGACCTTCACCTCGCCCGACCCGAGCCTCCGCCCCGACAACGATCTTTCCGCCGAAGTGCGCATCGCGCGCACGTTCGATCATGGAGCAGCGCAGGTCTCTCTCTTTCAGGACGATATACACGACGCGATCATCTCGCAGTTCCTTCCGCTCGCACCCAATTCGCCGACGCTCTACTCGTACATCTCGAACGTCGATCACGTGCGTGCGCGCGGGGTCGAAGCGACGGTGGCCGAGAGCGATGTGATGGTACATGGCATCGATCTGTCGGCGAGCGCGACGTACCTCGATGCGCGCACGCTCGCGCTCTCGGGCCGCGCGAACGCGACGGCGCCCGAGGGAAGTGCGGTCGGGAAGTTCCTGCCGAACATTCCGAAGTGGCGCGCGACCTTCGTTGGTGTTTACCGGCCGGCGACACGCCTAGCACTGTCGCTCGCGGGGCGATACAGCAGCAAGCTCTACACGACGCTGGACAACGCCGATGTGCATCCGAACACCTACCAGGGATTCAGCGAGTGGTTCGTGATGGACACCAAAGCGAACTATCGCTTAGACGACCACTGGTCGGCCGCCGTCGGCGTTGATAATCTGCTCAATAGGAAGTACTTCCTCTTTCACCCCTTCCCCCAGCGAACTGTGGTGGCGAGCGCCAAGTTCGGGTTCTGATGCCGAGTGCTCGGCGCGTCGTCGTCGTCGCGGTACTCATCGTGGCGTCGGTGCTCGCCGCGCATGGCGTGGCGTACGCCCACGCCATGCTCGTGAGCGAGGATCCGATCGCGGACAGCGTCGTCGCGACGAGCCCCCATCGGATTCGACTTGTCTTCAGCGAACAGATCGAGCCCACGCTCGCCAGCATCTCGTTGGTCGCGAGTACAGGGCACGCGATGCGGCTGCAGGTCGCCGGCGACCCGCGTGATGTCGACGCGATCGTGGCGCCCCTGGCCTCCGAGCTCGCCGAAGGTGCCTATCGAGTGGTTTGGCATGTCGTCTCGGCGGACGGGCATCCCGTTGGTGGAAGCTTTGTCTTCTGGGTTGGACGCCGGACCGGTGTTGCTCCACCGGCTGCTGCCGAGCATCCGGCCGCGGCGAGCTGGGGCCCATCCCTCTTTGCGGCACCGCTGATCCCCGCAGCCCTTCGCGGGCTCGCGGTAGGATGTGCCATGGCGCTCGCCGGCCTGCTGGTCTTCGTCGTATGGGAGGGTGGGGAGGCGCCCGCCGCGACGCCGCGAGCGCATGTGACGGTCCAGTCACTCGCCGTGATGGCACCCATCCTCGCCGCGCTGCATTTCGTCGCTTGGACCGTCAACGCCGCACCGGATCACGGCCTAACGACTGAGTCCATCGCGAGAGCGACGACAAGCGGCGTTGGTCGCTTCGAGCTCTGGCGAATCGCGTTCGCCGTCCTCGCACTGTGGGCCTTGTCGATCGCGCGACGTCCGCCGCTCGCGCTCGCATTCGCGCTCATCGTTGTTGCGCTGAGCGGGGCGACGGGTCATTCCGCGGCGATTCAGCCCGTGGTGGCGACGCCGGCCAGGTCGCTGCACTTGTTCGCCGGCGCCGCGTGGCTCGGAGGCATTCTCTGGTTGATCTTCTGCGATCGAACGGACATCGAGCGTTTCGCGCGCGAGGCGTCGCGGGTCTCCGCGCTGGCATTGTGGGCAGTATTCTTGGTCGCCGTATCAGGCCTCGGAATGGCCGCGCTCTTTCTCGCGTCACCCAGTGATCTCGTGCGCTCGGGTTACGGTGTAGTGTTGCTCGCGAAGATTGCCGGACTGGTGACGCTCATCGCATTCGGCGCGCACTATCGTCGCCGTGTGCTTCCCTCGCTGCGTACCAATGAGGCGCTCGCGGATCGCTTTGCAGTCGCGGTACGCCGCGAGCTCGTCGTGATGCTCGTCGTCCTCCTGCTCGGCGGGTGGCTCGCTTATATGCCGCCGCCGCGCGAACCCGTTGGCGGTGGCTCGTCCTCTGACACTTCCGTCGAATGATCAAGTTCTCACACTCGCGCCCAGTGCTCGCGGCGCTCGGTCTCACCGCCGCGGCGCTGCTCGCGGTGCCCATAATCGCGTTCGCTCACGCGGTCGTGTTCCCGCGCACGTCGACTCCAGCTGCGTTCGAGCGCTACGTGCTCCGCGTACCGAATGAGAAGACTTCGGCGACAACGCGCGTCGAGATCCGCTTTCCGAGCGGCGCGCGGGTGACGTCGTTCGAGGACGTTCCCGGTTGGCAGCTCGAGGTGCTCACCGATTCCGCGAAGCGCATCGTCGGCGCGGTATGGACGGGGAATCTCGCGCCGCAGCGATTCGTCGAGTTCCCGTTCATGGCAGCAAATCCGAAATCCGACGGCAAGCTCGTGTGGCCGGCGTACCAGACGTACGCCGACGGCGAGCGCGTCGAGTGGACGGGCGACGAAGGCACCAAGCGACCGGCGTCCGTCACGACAATCGCACGCGAGCGATCGGGACCGGTCGCGCCCGGATGGGTCGGTTGGGCCGCTCTGGGCCTCGCCCTGGTTGCGTTCGTACTCGTGCTGAGGCGGCCCGCCCAACGTTGATGTTCGCCAAGAGCAAGCCGCGCGTACGCGCTGTGCATCGACCGGGTAATCAGGGTGTGCTAAAACTGTTTGGATAGGCGGAAATGCTGGCGAGCGGCGGGACCCGACTGCAATCGTAAGCGACGACACCCTCGCTTCCACGGAGCCGCCAATGAAACGAGCTCTCATCATGAGCGCCCTCCTGAGCACCTTCGCCGCCGGTGCACGCGCGCAGATTCACTCCGAGCTCGCCCTTCCGCCTAACGGCAACAATCAACGCGCCGAAATCTCGCAGTGGATCGGGCTCGTCAGAGTCACGATCGCCTACCACAGCCCGCGCGTGCATTTCCCGCCGACGAACGATCGAACCGGCCATATCTACGGGGAGCTCGTTCAGTACGGGCTCTTTGACGACGGCTTCGGTCCGTCCAAAGCGACGCCATGGCGTGCGGGCGCCAACGAAACGACGACCATCTCCTTCTCTCACGACGTCAAGATCGATGGGAAAGACGTGAAAGCCGGCACCTACGCGCTCTTTGTCGAGCTTGAGAAGGATGCTCCGTGGACCTGGATCCTCAACACGAAGTTCGAAGGGTGGGGCAGCTTCCAGTACGACTCCACAAAAGACGTACTGCGTGTCGCCGTTGCTCCGCAAACGGTGCCGTTCACTGAGTTTCTCACCTACGGCTTCGACGACCGACTGCCAAGTTCGGCAGTCGCATATCTCCAGTGGGAGAGCAAGCGCGTCTCCCTAGAGATCGACGTGCCTAACGTCAACGAACTGTACATCGCGCAGATGCGGAAGGACCTCGAGTCGTGGCCCGGCTTCAACTATCAGAACTGGGCGCAGGCCGCTCTGTTCGCGGCCTCGAATAAGATCGATCTCGACGAAGCGTTGGCATGGGCGAACAAGGCGATCTACGAACCGTTCAGGGGCGCCACAGTCGGCGTCGAGGACTTCTCGACACTTCAGGTCAAGGCCTCGGTCCTCCACGCGATGGGGCGCGACACAGACGCCGATACGACGATGGATCGCGCAGTCCGTCTCTCGGGAACGAGCGCGCGGGGTGTGTATCAGTATGGGTCGAGCCTCCTCGCGGCCGGACGTGCTCCACGCGCGCTCGCGATGTTCAAGCTGAATCGCGAGCTGCACCCCGGCGACAAGTTCTGGACGTCGCTCGGCCTGGCACGTGGCTACACGGCGACCGGCGACAAGAAAAGCGCGATCGCCAGCTGGGAGATCGTGCTACAAAACGTGCCACCCGCACAAAGCAGCAGCGTCCCATTCTTCGAGAAGGCGCTGCAGGCACTGAGAGAAAATCGCTGAGGACAGTTCGTCCGGGAGGTGACGGGCGCGGTGTGTTGCGATGGTACGACACCCCGCCCCTCACCGCGACAGGGCGCCGCCATGCGCTGCGGGTGGCGAGCCACCAGACCACACCGAAGTCACCACTCGGCAACGACTTTCCAGAGATCGCGTAGGGACTTTGCGCGGCACGAGGACTGCAAAGCCGGCCCGGCGTAAATGCATCCGTCAACGCTGGAGCTGTCTCGTGTCGGTCGAAAAGTCCTTGCCGCGGATCAAAACTGACGTCGTGTGGACCCAAGTAGCTGAAGGTGCCGTCCTGTTCTCGACGAGTCAGGAGCTGTACTACGGCGCGAATCACGTGGCCGCATTCGTGTGGGAGCAGCTGCAGTCGTCGACGGCAAGTTTCGACGACCTCTGCATCGCGGTGCGCGAGCGGTTCCCCGACGCGCCGGCTGAGGAAGTACCGACGGATGTGCGCGAGCTCCTCGAGGATTTCGCGCGACATGGCCTCGTGGCTGTGGATGCCGCCGCCTAACGGTGATGGCTGCTCGTGGTTGGGGCGACATCCGCGCGGCGGCACGGGCGCAGCTCGATCTGCTCGTTGCGCGTTTCCTCCTCTGGCGCCGGCCAATCGGCAAGCTCGTCGTCTGCAGTGAAGTGGGAGTGTCGCCCCAACGGCTGACATTCAACGCGCGGGCCGAGGCGGAGCTCGTCGCGCTCGCCATTGATCGAGCGGCGCGGCTTGGCGTCTTCAGGCCCAGTTGTCTCGTTCGCGCGCTTGCGCTGCACCGCTCACTCGAGCGGCGAGGAATTGTCGGCAGCATTGTGCGCATCGGCGTGCGTCGAAGCGCGGACGCGCTCCTCGCGCATGCCTGGGTGGAGCACGATGGCGTCGTTCTCGGTGACACGCCGGCGATGGTCGGCAACTTCACCGTGCTGACCCAGGCCCGACTGGCCGATCTCCCCGGGAAGTCGCGATGAGCGGCATCGCGGGCGTGTTTGGCACGTCGCTCGATGAAGCGGGCAAGGCGCTTCTGCTGTCGCGGCTCGAGTCGCGCGGCGCGGACCGCAGCATGATCCGGCGGCTGGACGATGCAACGCTCGTCGTCACGCGCCACGAATGGGAGTCTGAAGGCGATACACGCGTGCTGGACGACGGCATTGTCACGCTCGTCGCCGACGCATCGATCTACTACCGCGATGACCTTCGCCGCAAGCTCGCCGCACACGGTATGCGCTTGCCTAATGCCGCAACCGCCAGCGACGCAGTTTTGGCCGCGTATCGAGCGTGGGGGGAGCACGCGCCGCGAGAACTGGAGGGTGACTTCGCGTTCGTGCTCTGGGATCGCGCACGCCGGCGCGCCTTGTGTTCGCGCGATCTCGGCGGCAAGCGCCCGCTGCACTATTCGGTCGTCGGCGAGAGCCTCGTCGTTGGGTCGACGGCGACGGCTGTCGCGTCGGTGCCTAACGTCGACGCGCGGCTCAATCGTGCCGTCCTCGCCGAAACGTGCGCCCAGTTCTGGAGTGGTGGTGGCGACACGTGCTACGTCGGAGTGCGGGAGCTGGCGGCAGGCGAGACGCTCATCTGGTCGCCGGAGCGAGGAGCGCGGATCGAGCGCCATTGGGAGGTGCCGGAGATCGGCACTGCGCCACATGGCGATTTGCAAGCAGATGCCGAGCAGTTGCGCGCGCTCTTGAAGCGCGCCGCGTCGGAGCGCCTGGCAAAGGAAGGGCCGACCGCGGTGTGGATGAGCGGCGGTTGGGATTCAAGTTCGGTCTTCGCGGCCGGTCAGGACGCGCTGCGTGAAGCGCGAGGGCCTCAGAGTCTCATGCCGGTCTCGATCAGCTATCCGAAGGGTGATCCGGGGAGAGAGGATGAGCTGATCGCGTCGATCGCCGATCGTTGGAAAGCGTCGGTGCATTGGCTTGACGTTGATCGAATCCCGCTCTTCGAGCGTCCAGAGGATCGAGCCGCGGAGCGTGACCTGCCGGCAGCGCATACCTACGAGCACTGGAATCGCGCGCTCGCGTACGCCAGTCGCGCGACGGGCGCTCGCGTTGCCTTTGACGGGAATGGCGGAGACCAGCTCTTCCAGATCTCCGACATCTTCCTGTCGGATCTCTTTCGCGCAGGTCGTTGGGCGTCGGTTGCGAAGGAGTGGCGAGAGAAGGGTGGCCGCGGTTTGGGCACGTTCTTCGATTGGGTCATCGCACCGGCCGTACCCGATCCGGTGAAATCCCCTCTCGTGCGGCTCCTCGGTCGGCGCGCAGCGGACGATTTTACCAGGCCAACGCCGGCCTGGATTCGCTCTGACTTCGCGGCACGGCATCACCTTGTCGAACGCGATCGGTCGCACATGACGTGGCGGGCAGGCTATCGCGGGTGGCGTCGCGAGGCGCATTTCTTCCTCAGCGCTCCGGTGTTTCCGAGAGCATTTCGCTGTCTCTCCGACTTCGCGCTCGATGCGGGCGTCGAGTTGCGTTCGCCGCTCTACGACCGACGCGTGATCGAATTTGCCTGTACGCGCCCGCGCCAAGAGCGTAACGCCGGCGCCGAGACGAAGCGGTTGCTTCGAGAGTCGATGCGCGGCTTGTTGCCTGACGAAGTGCTTGCGCCCCGGCCGCGTCGTACGGGAATCACTACCGCGTACAGCGATCGGCGGATGTTGCAGGAGTTCCCACTGTTGCTCGAACGCCACGGTAAAATGCAAATGCTGGCCGACCTCGGGATCGTCGAGCCCAAGGTTGTGCAGTCGAGCTGGGAGGAGTACCGCCGAACCGGTAATGTTGCGATCAAGATTCCGCTGTTCCTCACGATGCAAGTCGAGCTGTGGCTTCGCGGTCGAGCCGTCGAGCACGCACCGGCTACGCGTGCACTGGGCACCTCGAGAGATCGTGAAGAAATTTCTGCATTGCAGAGTTGACAGATTGTGAATTTTCGCGATTTTGTCTGGTCACGTTTCACCGTTGCTTTCTCCACAGGATCGTCATGTATCAGAAGCCTCGAGTGGTGTGCTTTGGGACCCTTCGCGATCTCACGCAGATCGGCTTGAACCATGATTGCGACGGCGGAATTCAAGGAATCGGTCCCGGCGTAGCGTCGGCCACGGATGGTTCGTGGTGGGCCTGCCGTCAGTCGTAGCCAGGTCGGACAGCGGTACGGCGCGTTGAGATTCTGCGCGCCAAGATGGATGTGGTAGCCGATGATGTTTTACGAGGTTTTCGGCGGCATCCTGCAGTCCGACATCGAGTTTCCCGAGCTCCCAATTGTCGGCCCGCAGCGTCCAGATTGGACGCTGACTCGCGGCTCCTCGCTAGCGCCACTCACTGACAGTGTGCGGCTCGGCGAGGAGGTGCTCGCCGCCGGCGTCAGCGTGGGGATGGACCGCACGACGGATCGCTTCCGGCTGTCGTTCGACGATACTGGGACCTTTGACATAGCGAGCGGCGGTGCGCAGATCGTTTGGGTCCCCGCGCCCCACGCGAAGGCGGTCCTCGTGCGCTCCGACGTGCTTGGCCGCGTCATGGCGATTGCCCTCCACGCCGCCGGGGATCTCTGTCTCCACGGCAGCGTTGCCGCGATCGGCAATCGAGCGGTTGTGCTGGTCGGCCCGAAGCGACATGGAAAGTCGACGCTCGTGAAGGCACTCGTCGCCGACGGGGCACGCTTCATCGCCGACGATGCCGCGCGCATAACGAGCAACCCGCCGCGCGTCGCCCTCGGCGTCCCCACGCTGCGGTTGAGCGTCGACAGCGCGCACCACTTCGGGATCGAAGAGGCCCCATCACTCGTCGGTGACAAAGTCGTGCTCCCCGCGCACGACGAGAGCAAGCGCTCCGAACCGTGGATCCCGCTCGATGCGGTGTATGTCGTGAACCCTTGTCGAGCGACGCCTGAGACGCCCGCGGTATCGCGCCGTCGACTCAATCAGCTCGATGCGACGTTGACGCTCGTCCGGCAGGGGAAGTGCGGTGCCTTACTCGGGAAAGAAGAGGCGGGTGTCGTCCTGGCTCGTGCGAATGCGCTTGCACGGCAGGTGCCGGTGTTCGTCCTCGACGTGGCACGCGACCTCTCCCTGCTGAGCGCCGCCGCCGCGCAGATGCACGCATGGCACGCGCCGGCGCCCCGCCAAGCCAGCCAGTCATCATCATCTTGATCGTCACATCTTGACAATCAAGATGTAGTGCGGCTATGCTCCGGTCGTCACCGACGCTCGGAGCAGTTCGTGGCCGACCAGAACACGGATGTCATCCAGGGCACGCTGGATATGCTCATCCTCAAGACGCTGAGCCTCCAGCCGATGCACGGATTCGGCATCGCACGGCGTGTGGAGCAGATCTCGCGCGGCGTCTTCAAGGTCAATCCCGGCTCGCTGCTCGTGGCGCTGCAGCGACTCGAGCGCGCGGGGTGGCTCGACTCGGAGTGGCGGCAGACCGAGAACGCTCGGCGTGCGAAGTTCTACGAGCTCACGCATGCCGGCGAGAAGCAGCTCGAGCTCGAAACGGCGGATTGGACGCGTCGCGTCGCCGCGGTCACTCGACTTCTCAGGGCCGAGGCGTAGAGGATTATGTCGCTCTGGCGGCAGCTCACGCGCGGATTGCGCATCCTCTTCCGCCGCGATGTGGCGGACCAGGAGCTTGCCGACGAAGTGAGGCACTACGTCGACCTAACGACTGAGGCATATATCGCGCGCGGTCTGCGCCCGGATGTCGCCCGGCGCGCCGCGCAACTGGAGGTCGGAAACATGACGGTCATGCGAGAGCGGGTGCGCGCCTACGGCTGGGAGAACAGTGTCGGAGAGCTGATCGCCGATCTTCGCTTCGCGGTCCGACGACTCCGCGCCAATCCCGGCTTCGCGATCGTCAGCATTCTAACGCTGGCGTTAGGCATCGGCGCCACGACCGCGATCTTCAGCGCCGTCAACCCAATTCTCCTCTCGTCGCTGCCCTATCCTCACGCCGAGCGCCTCGTGCTGCTGAGCGATCGCGGCCAGGATGGATCGCCGAGGGACGTCACCTTCGGGACGTACACCGAGCTGCGCGCCCGACTCCGCTCGTTCCAGAGTCTGGCAGTGATCGATAAGTGGCAGCCGTCGCTCACCGGCACGAATGAGCCGGAGCGACTCAAGGGTCAGCGCGTGAGCGCGAGCTACCTTCGGACACTCGGCGTCTCGCCGGCGGTGGGCCGCGATTTCGACGAGGCGGATGATCGGGTCGGCGGGCCGCACGTCGTGATTCTGAGCGACCGCCTTGTGCAGCGCCGCTTCGGCGGCGACCGGTCAATCGTTGGACGTCGCGTGATGCTCGACGATGATGAGTATCTCGTCATCGGCGTGATGCCCCATCGCTTTGCGAATGTCATCGCCCCTGCGGTCGACATCTGGGCGCCGCTGCAGGAGCGCGCACAGGCGCCATTCAACTCGCGCGAATGGGGCCATCACTATCAGATCGTCGGCCGGCTCGAGACCAGCGTGACGGCGGATCGTGCGCGCCGCGAGCTCGACGCCGTCGGAAGCGCACCGCTTCCCGAGTTCCCGCGACCCATTTGGGCAAATATGCGCGCCGGACTTCTCGTGAGCCCGCTGCGCGACGCGATCGCGGCGGACGCGAAGCCGGTGCTCTTCGCCATCGTCGGCGCGGTGCTCGTGCTGCTCGCGATCGCGTGCGTCAACGTCACCAACCTTCTTGTCGCCCGCAGCGCCCAACGGCGCGGCGAATTTGCGATGCGGGTCGCGCTCGGTGCCGGACGCGGGCGGTTGCTCCGTCAGGTCCTCACCGAGAGTGTGCTGCTCGCGGGAATCGGTGGAGTACTCGGTCTCGGTGTCGCGCGGCTCGGCGTCGGGGCGCTCATCGCACTGAGTCCCGCCGGCTTGCCGCGTATCGACGCGATCGGACTCGATGCGCCGGTGTTCGGCTTCGCGCTCGCCGTGACGACGCTGATCGGCCTGCTCGTCGGACTCATTCCCGCGTTAGGCGCCGCCCGCGCCGGGCTACACGATGACGTCCAACAGGCGTCGCGCCGAACCGCGGGTGGGCGCGGCATCGCGCGGCGAGCGCTCGTCGTCACCGAGGTGGCGCTCGCGTTGATTCTGCTCGTCGGCGCCGGCCTGTTGATGAGAAGCCTCGAACGTCTATTCGCCGTTGCTCCTGGTTTCAGCCCGTCGCGCCTCCTCACGATGCAGGTGATCGACCCGGGGCGTGCCTACGCATCCGACACGCTGCGACGTCTGTACTACGAACGCACCCTCGACGCCGTACGCCACGTACCCGGTGTGGCCGCGGCGGCGCTCACGAGCCAGCTGCCGCTCAGCGACGATCTGGACGGATACGGCTATGAGTTCCAGTCGACGCCGAGTGTGAAACCCGGCGAGGATGGCAGTGCGCTTCGCTATGAGGTGGCACGCGGATACTTCACGACGATGGGAATCCCATTGCGTCGCGGGCGCCTGTTCGATGACAACGACGTACGCGGCGGCGACGAGCCGATACTCATCAGCGAGTCTCTCGCGCGCCGCAAATTCGGCAACGAGAATCCGATCGGTCAGCGCGCGCGGTTCGGACCGGAGACGGGGAGCAATCGGCCCTGGGACGTCATCGTCGGCGTGGTGGGCGACGTGAAGCAGGAGTCGCTGGCCTTCGGCCAGACGGACGCGTTCTATGTCCCGATGGGACGTTGGTGGTGGGTGGACAACGTGCAGTCGCTTGTCGTGCGCACGACCGGCGACGCGGCGGCGCTCGCGCCGAGCGTCAAGCGCGCCGTCTGGTCGGTAGATGCGAATCAGCCGATCGAGCGGATCATCACGATGGACGCGCTGATCGCGCGCACGGCGTCGCAGCGACGGTTCGCGCTCGTCGTGATTGAGACGTTCGCGCTCGCGGCGCTTCTCCTCGCCGCGATTGGAATCTATGGTGTGCTGTCCGGCAGTGTGACTGAGCGGATGCGTGAGATCGGCGTGCGTTCCGCGTTAGGCGCGACGCGCGGCAACATTCTCGGCCTGGTGGTGCGACAGGGGATGTCCCTGACCGTCATCGGCGTCGTGATCGGGTTGGGTGGCGCCATCGTAGCGACCCGCGCGATCATGACGCTCTTGTTCGGCGTGTCCCGTCTGGATCCCCTGACGTACGGCGGCGTGATCGTGCTCCTTGCCGGGGTCTCGATGCTCGCGTGCTGGCTGCCAGCGTGGCGAGCGGCACGAGTCGACCCCGCGATCACGCTGCGGAGCGAGTGACGAAGTCGTCATTCGCTCCGCAACGCGATCATCGGATCTGCGCCCGCCGCTCGGCGCGCCGGAATCCAGCACGCGATTGTTGCGACCATGAACAAGATCGCGGGCACGCCGACGACGATCGGAAGGTAGATCACCCCCCGCGCAACGTGCACGTCGACGAGCAGTGACACGATCCAGCCAATCGCCGCACCCCACGCAACCGTGCGCAGCGTTTCGGCCACGATCTCCCGAACGATGCGACTCGTGGAAGCGCCGAGGGCGTGCCGCACCCCGATCTCGACGGTTCGACGCGAGATCGAGTACGAGACGACGGCATAGATGCCGATCGCGGCCAACAGCAGCAGGAGCGGCCCGAGCACCGCAAACATCCGCGCGGGAATGCGTCGCAGGAAGAGATTTTTCTCGATGTGATCGTTCAGCGTGCGAACGTCGTACACGACGAGGCCGGGATCGAGCTCGCGAACGACGCGTCTCATCTCTGACGCGAACTGCTCGACGCCACGTGAAGCGTAGACGTGAATCTCCCCGGTAGCCATCGGGCGATCGCGATAGGAGAAGTACATCGCCGGCATCGGACGCTCGCCAAACGAGTCGTAGAGCGACGTGCGCGCCACGCCGATGATCACGTAGGTCTTGCCACGCGACTCGATCCGCCGGCCGATCGCTTGCGAGCCGGCGAGATACTTCTGAACGAACGCGTCGTTGACGATGACCTGTGGCGGAGCCGTCACGTCGCTGAGCGAGGCGAAGTCATGGCCCTCGCGCAGCGGGATGCCCATGGTAGTGAAGTAGCCGGGCGTGACGACGTTGTTCGAGGCCTGATCGCTGGCGGCGTCGGTCCTCGCTCGCCCCTCGAGGGTGAACGAGCGCAGAGGGAAGCCGTGAATGTCGAGCGGCACGGACGTGGCGATCGCCGCGCCTTCGACGTGAGGCAGCGCCGCGAGCCGCGCAATGACGGTCGCAGCGAAGGCGCGGCTCTGATCGGCGGTCGGATTCCGGATCGAGAGATCGTAAGCGCCGAGCAGGATTCCGTCGCGGCGAAAACCGGTGTCGCTCTGTCGCGTCTCGCGGAAATTGCGCAGGAAGAGCGCCGCCGCGGTCAGAACGATGAGCGCGAGGGCGACCTGCATGCTCATGAGGGCATTCCGCGTTCGACTTCGACCAGCGCCCTGTGTGCCCGCGCGCATTGCGTGCTGCGGATCGACGCGCGCGAGTTGAAGCGCCGGTACCATGCCGAAAATGAAGCCGCACGCGATGCCGAGGCCGATCGCGAAGGCCAAGGTCACAAGATCGACGCCCGTCTGGAACTTGATCGGGAACGCGCTGATCATCGGCACGGCACGAAGCGCCTGTGTCCCCCATACGGCCAGTGCCGCGCCGACGCCCGCACCGACGAGCGCGAGCGTGAGACTCTCGGTGAGGAGCAGCGACATTACGCGCCAGGGACCGGCACCTAACGCCAGACGGACGCCGATCTCCCGTTGGCGCGCACTGGCGCGCGCGAGCATCAGGTTGGCCGTGTTGCCGCACACCGCGAGCAGCACGAGCAGCATCACGCCCTGCAGAAGAAGGAGGGCGTTCGCGAGCATCATCTGCGGTCCGCGCGGTGCGCGCCAGAAAGGAAGCACGTCGGCGTGCAGAGCGGCGTTGGATTCCGGATGAAGCTGCGCGAGCTGCTGCATCGCGGCCTCTGTCTCTTGCTGCGCGCGCGCGATCGTCGCGGGCGGGGCGAGACGCGCCATCACGGTGTAGCCACGCGCCGTGCGATCCTCGAGCTCGCGCGACCCGACGAACAACTCGGGCGCCATCGTCGCCGGCACCCAGAGGTCGAAGTCGAGACCGAGCACCGTGCCTTGAAACCCGCGCGGCGTGACGCCGATGATCGTGAGCGGACGCTCATTGACCCGCAGCGTTTGGCCGATCGCGTTCGGCGCGCCGTTGTACCGCGTTTGCCAGAACTCATGCGAGATGACGACGACTGGCGCACTGCCCGCCGTCGCGACTTCCTCCGTCAGCGGGAATCTCCCGGCCGCCGGCCGCAGGCCGAGTACGGAGAAGTAATTCGCCGATACGAGCAACCCATATGTTCGCTCGACGTGATCGGCGGCGCCGACCGTGAACGGCGCCATTCGGAACGCGAGTTGGTCGGGCAGCGACGGGACCTGCGCGCGCAGGTCGACGTACTCGAGCCACGACGAGCCAGGATGTCCGCCATTCTCAGTGCGCGGCTCGACGAAGTCGAAGCTTCCCGCATCGACGACCCCGGGGAGCGGGCTCAGGATCATCGCCTGAATCCAGGAGAAGACCGTCGTGTTGACGCCGATGCCGATACCTAACGACGTAATGACGACGGTGGCGACGACGGGCGTACGAACGATCGCCCGCCAGGCTTGGCGGAGGTCGTGGACGAGCGTGGTGGTCATCGCTGCACCGGGATGAAGACGCGCGCGAACGCCCGATCCGTCCGCGCGAGGATGGCGATCGTACAGGTCCAGATGACGACATCGAAGGCACTCGCGACGAGCGCTCGGCCCGGAGCGACTAGTGAATCGATGGCGGCATGGAAGAGAATCATCGTTGTCGAGAGTGCCACCAGGATGGCGAGGAAGCGCATCGGATGGCGCTCGAGTCGGGCGCACAGCGCGTCGATGTCGAGCTCCCAGGCGGCGACGAGCATAACGACGATCATCGTCGCGAACGCTGCCGATCGCGAGAATGCCGGACCGAGGCTTACGAGATTACCCTGGACGTCGATGCGGAGGTTGGCGACGATCTGGATCGCGACCGCGGCAACCGTCGACGCGGCGCCGGCCACGACGACGCGCAACAGATGCGCCCAGAATCGGCTGCGCCGATGGATGTGCTCGAGTTGGTCGCTCACGAGCGCCGCGCTGCTGAAGCGCTCGACGGCGGTGCTCAACGCCTCGGGAGTCGTCCCGGCTTCCGCGAAGTGGCTTTGCAACTCCCGCCGCAGCTCGGCGCGCTCACGCATACTCGAGATCTTCGCATCGCGCACGATGCGATCGATGAAGTCGGAGAGACTGCGCTCATCCATGGGCAGCTCCCAGAATCGCGCGCATGGCCGCGGAGATGGACTCCCACTGGCGCCGCTTCGATTCGGCGTGGCGACGGCCCTTCGCGGTGAGCGAGTAGTACTTGCGGGCGCGTCCGTTGTCGCTCTCGTGCCACGCAGCCTTCAGGAATCCGGCACGCTCCATCTGATGGAGCGCGGGGTAGAGGGTGCCCTCCTTCATCAGGAATTGACTCGCGCTCCGGCGCTCCGCCTCTTGGAGGATCTCGTAGCCGTACATCGCGCGCTCGCACAGCAGCGAGAGGATCAGCACACCGACGGTGCCAGTGAGGAACTCGCGATCGTACTCCATGTGCTCCGGCGTCGAGTGGCAGTCGTTCACTACCTTGGCGGGCAAGGTATGGTACCTTGCTCAGCAAGGCAAGAAGGGGGCTCGGAGCTCGGTGACGAGTCGTGCTTCAGAGCCGTAGACACCGAGCACCCAGCACCCTCGAATGATTCGTGTCATCGCGGCCGCCGCTCCAATCAGGGCTTGCTGAACTCGTCATGCGAGTGAAGAATCGTGGATGCGCCGACTCATCACGATTCTCGGTCTTGTCGCGATTGCTGCCTGCAAGGAGGCACCGAGTAAGCCGGCACCGGTCGGCTTGGTGACGCTCTCGCGCGATACTGCCACGCTGGTTCCGACGGTCACGTTACAGCTGTCGGCGACGGTGAAAGACATATCGGGCAATACCGTCTCCCGCCCCGTCGCGTGGTCCACGACAGACCCGTTACGCGCCAGTGTGTCCCCGACCGGACTCGTGACCGGCGTCGGCACCGGCGTCGCGACCATCAGTGCGACGGTCGAGAATACCTCCGGCTCCACACTGGTCACGGTAAAGGAGGGCGCGATCGTGGGTCCGGGTGGAGGCACGGTTACCGCGATTGGCGGTGAGGCGACACTCGTTATTCCGGCGAACGCGCTGACTTCGAACGTGATGATCACGATCGAGCCGGCGGGCAGCCCTCCGCCGACGCCACGACTCGTGCCGGGCACCTCGGTTGATCTGGGGCCGATCGGCCAGCCGTTCGCCCTGCCAGCGCAGCTCAAGTTGAAGTACTCTGCGGTTCAGGTCCCGGTGGGCGCGTCCGAGCAGCTGCTGGGAATGCAGCGCGCCACGAGCGGCGTGTGGCAGCCGGTGAACGGTAGCACCGTCGACTCGGTCGCGAAGGTCGTCTCGGCGAACCTAACGAGTCTGAGCACGTATGGCGTGCTCGCGTCGCCGATCGCAAGCGTCACGCTCTCGGCCGACCACGCGACGCTGAATCTCGGAGGAACGCTGCAACTCGTCGCCGCCGCGCTCGATGCCGCGAACGTGCCGGTGGCGAACGCGCCAATCACCTGGGGGTCGGCAAGCCCAGACATCGTCGCTGTCTCCGCCGACGGACTCGTTACCGCGCTCGATGCCGGCGGCCCAGTCAATATCACGGCGTCGAGTAACGGGAAGAGAGCGACCGCGGCGATCACGGTGACGGCGAGCAAGTCGGTTGCACTCTCCGTGGCGCACCTGACGCTCGCCGCTGCGGTAAACGGACCCAATCCGGCGGCGCAGCAAATCAACGTCACCAGCGTTGGTGTCGCCGCACTCAGCGGCCTAACGAGCACGATTACGTACCACGCCGGTCAACCGACGGGGTGGCTCGCCGCGCCGCTCGGCGGCACGAGCACGCCGACGCAGCTCACCGTGCAGGCGACGACCGGCACGCTGCCGCCGGGCCAGTACGGGGCGGATGTAAAAGTCGCATCCAGCGATCCGGGCGCGGCCTCGGGACGATTCGATGTCACGTTTACCGTCGCCTCGCCGAGCATCGTCGTCAATGCGGGCGACATGCAATCGGCGATGGAAGGAACACCGGTCGCGGTACCTCCCTCTGTGCTCGTTCGTGATGGCCTCGGCCATCCCGCGCCTAACGCGACGGTGACCTTTGCCGTCACGGATGGCGGCGGCAGCCTCGCGAATGCCGTCGTGAACACGGACGCGGCAGGGATCGCGACCGTGGGCAGTTGGACACTCGGACCCGTGGCGAATCCCAACGCGCTGACCGCGACGGTCACAGGGACGGGCTTCGGCGCGGGAAACAATACGGTCTCATTCGGCGCGACGGGGTGTCATGGTGGCGGCGGCACGGGCTACGCGATCACGCTGTGTTTCGTCACGAATATGAGCCCAACGCAGCGCGCGGCCTTCCAGGATGCCGCCACGCGCTGGAGCTCGCTCATCACGGGAGACGTCGAAGACGTTCCGGCCCAGACTGCGGCGGGAGCATGCGGGGCCGGGTCGCCGTCGACGAACATGACGATTGATGATTTGCTGATCTTCGCGCGCATCGAGCCGATCGACGGCGTGAATGGCGTGCTCGGCTCCGCCGGTCCGTGCTTCATTCGGTCGTCCGACAGCCTGCCGATCATTGGCACGATGCGCTTCGACGACGCCGACGTGGCCGCGCTCGAGGCAAGTGGCCAATTGAGGGACGTAATCCTTCATGAGATGGGTCACGTCATCGGCATCGGTTCGCTCTGGTCGTTCAAGCATCTGCTCGTGAGTCCATCGACGGTCGGCGGACCGCAGCTCGACACGCACTTCATTGGCGTGAGCGCCATCGCGGGCTTCGATGCTGTCGGCGGCATCACATACACCGCCGGCCTGAAAGTCCCCGTCGAGAATCAGTTCGGCGCCGGCACCATCAACAGCCATTGGCGCGAGGCTGTTCTCGGCAACGAGCTGATGACGGGATTCCTCAATCGAGGCAGCAACCCACTCAGCGTAGTGACGGTCCGCTCGCTGGAAGACCTGGGCTACACGGTCAACGCCGCCGGCGCGGATCCGTTCCAGCTCTTTCTGTCGCTCCAGGCACAAACGCCCGGTGAGAATACGCGACGTCCGTACGGCGACGACGTCATTCATGGACCCATCTACAGGATCGACGCGCGCGGGCGCATCTCGAGAGTCAAGCAGTGAGCCTAACGGCGCGTACGTCTTTTGTCGCGCCGCTGGCGGCGTGCGGGTGCCTGCTGATGGCGTGCGGGTGCCTGCTGATGGCGTGCGCGCCTCGCGATCCGCCGCGCTCGAGTGGCGCCTCGGCGGCGCTGACGCGCCCATGCGGTCCACCCGATAGCGCGCGCCGGTCGAGCGTGCGGCGGGAGGATCTCCCGGGCG
>DATEHJ010000051.1:0-9926 GCA_035279645.1 Gemmatimonadaceae bacterium | reverse complement strand
GAGTCCACTGTCCAGGGCGTTCACGCTGTCGAACAACCGCGAGTAGAGCCCGAACTCCTCCGCCCAACGCGCCGATCGCCACTCGGCGTCGACGGCCATGGCGCTGAACCCACCGAGGCCGATCTTCCGCTGAATCACTGGACCCACAACGAAGGGTCCAATGCCGACGGCGAGCTCACTCAAGCGCACGGACGCAGTTTCGACGGCCATCGCGTAGTCGGCTGCCGCTACGAGACCGACGCCGCCCCCGACCGTTTTGCCATGGATGCGGGCGATGATGACCTTCGGACAACGCGTCATCGCCAGGATGACGCGCGCGAAACCCATGAAGAACTCCTTCCCACCCGCGGCATCGCGAATGCTCTTGAGCTCATCGAAGGAGGCGCCAGCGCAGAACGGACCGCTCTCCCCGCTGCGGAGTACGATGACGTGCGCGTCGTCGACGGTCCCGAGCCGCCGAATCTCCGCCGCGAGCCGAGCGAGCAGTGCCGCGGGGAGGGAATTCCCCTTCGGGTGCGCGAACCGCACCGTGGCGATGCCCTCGACGAGTGAGACGTCGACTGTTCCCGAGGCGCTTTGCGACAGCGTTGTGATCGATTCCGCCATGGGTACCAACGCTACTCACCCCATCGATGGCGCGCTACGCTTCACCCGTCCCGCTTCGCGCGTGTATAATTCCAAGACCATGGCCCCAAATCAGGCACATCAGAGCCCGGCGCAAGCACCGGAGGATCCCGCTCGAGTGGCTTCGTTCGAAGCGCGGATCGCCGCGGGTGAATCGATCGAGCCCAAGGACTGGATGCCCGAGCGGTATCGCCGCCAACTGGTGCGGATGATGTCGCAGCATGCCCACTCCGAGATCGTCGGTATGCTCCCGGAGGGGAATTGGATCACTCGAGCGCCTTCCCTGCGGCGCAAGATGTCGCTTCTGGCCAAGGTGCAGGACGAAGCTGGCCACGGCCTCTACATCTACTGCGGTACCGAAACCCTCGGCGTCGACCGGCAGGAGCTCATTGAGCAGTTGCTCAACGGCACGGCGAAGTATTCCAGCATCTTCAATTACCCGACCCTGACCTGGGCGGACATCGGCGCTATCGGCTGGCTCGTGGATGGCGCGGCGATCGTCAACCAGACGATGCTCGCGAAGGCCTCGTACGGTCCGTACGCGCGGGCGATGGTGCGGATCTGCAAGGAAGAGAACTTCCACAAGCGACAGGGCTACGAGATCATGGTGACGCTCGCCGGCGGCACGCCGGCGCAGAAGGCGATGGCGCAGGACGCGCTCAATCGTTGGTGGTGGCCGTCGCTCATGATGTTCGGTCCGCCCGACAGCGAATCGTCCAACAGCGACGAGTTGATGCGGTGGGGGATCAAGCGGAAGAGCAACGACGAGCTACGTCAGCGTTTCATCAACCTCACCGTCGCGCAGGCGAAGGCGATCGATCTCGCCATTCCAGATCCAGCGCTCGCGTATGACGAAGCGACCCAGAACTGGAAGTTCGGCCCCATCGATTGGGACGAGTTCTGGCGCGTCGTGAAGGGACACGGCCCATGCAATCGCGAGCGACTCGCTGCTCGTAACGCGGCGCACGCCGATGGCGAGTGGGTGCGCGTGGCCGCCGCGGCGTACGCGGCGAAGCAGGCAGGAGCCGATTCCACATCGGAGGCGGCCTAACGAGGCCGTCCCTTTCTTGGACCACGATGGCGAACGAGAGCACGACGCAACGATCGCGCGCCGATTCCACGGACGCGCCGGCCGACACGCAGTGGCCACTCTGGGAGGTGTTCGTCCAGCCGCCTGGGGGTGAGCCGCACGAGCACGCCGGCAGTGTTCACGCCGTCGACGCGGAGTCCGCGCTGCAGAATGCGCGCGATGTGTATGCGCGGCGGGGCGAGGCGGTGAGCATCTGGGTCGTGCGCTCGGGGCAGATCACGGCATCGACGCCCGACGACATGGGGCCGTTCTTCGATCCAGGGAACGACAAGCCCTATCGGCATCCACAGTTCTACAAGGTGCCCCGTGGCGTCCGCGTTTGAGTATCTGCTGCGGCTTGGCGACGATCGGCTCGTGCTCGGTCATCGCCTGTCGGAGTGGTGCGGGCACGCGCCGATCCTCGAGGAGGACATCGCCTTGGCGAACATGGCGCTCGACCTCATCGGTGAGGCGACGGCGCTCCTCGGTCTCGCCGGTACGGCGGAAGGGAAGGGGCGCGACGCGGACGCGCTCGCGTATCTGCGCGAGGCTATCGAATATCGAAATGCTCTCCTCGTCGAGCTCCCGAAGGGCGATTTCGCCGTCACCATGGTTCGTCAACTCTTCTTCAGTGTCTTTGCGCTGCTCCAAGCCGAGGCGCTCCAGCGCAGCAACGACACGGATCTCGCCGGCATCGCCGCGAAAACAGTGAAGGAGATGCGCTACCACGTTAGGCACAGCTCCGATTGGGTAGTGAAGCTCGGTTGGGGCACGAGCGAGAGCCACGGCCGCGCCGAGCGTGCCGTCGACGACCTGTGGCGTTACACCGGCGAGCTGTTCCTGGCCGACGACGTCGACCGCGCCGCGGCGGAGGCGGGGATCGGTGTGGACCCGTCGACTCTCGAGAGCGCTTGGCGTACAACGGTCGACGATGTGCTCGCGCGCGCGAGCCTAACGACGCCCGAAACGAGCTACATGCAGCGCGGCGGCCGTGAGGGACGGCACACGGAGCACCTGGGCCACATGCTCGCCGAGATGCAGATCGTCGCACGCTCCCATCCCGGAGCGTCCTGGTGAGCGCGGCCAGTCTCACGCGCGACGACGTTCTCGCCATTCTCGACGAGGTCAAGGATCCCGAAGTCCCCGTACTGAGCGTCGTCGAGCTGGGCATCGTGCGCGACGTGCACCTCGATCGCGCCGGCGTAACTATCTCGATCACGCCGACGTATTCGGGCTGTCCGGCCATGCGCATGATCGAAGAGGAAATCACGGCGGCGCTCGAAGCGCGCGGTCTCTCGCCCGTGTCGCTGAAAACCGTCTACGCGCCGGCCTGGACGACCGAATGGCTGAGCGCCGAGGCGAGGAAAAAGCTCGAGGCATACGGCATCGCTCCGCCCGGCGCAGCGCGTCAAGAGACGCTCATCACTCTCACCCGATCTCCGGTGAGCGAATCGCCGTGCTGTCCCTACTGTGGCTCGCGCGACACGGAGCTCCGAAGCGAATTCGGCTCGACGGCCTGCAAATCGATTTGCTACTGCCGGGCGTGTGAGCAGCCATTCGAGGCATTCAAAGCGCTCTAACGGGTTCCGCGCTATCGAGCCAACAGAACCAGATATTTGCTTCCTTTCCAGAATGCTTCGGGGTCTCGAATATGGAGACTGCCGTGGAAGGTTCCTTCCTGGGACAGGCGAGTCTCGAGCGCGCTTGTGCTCTGTGGCGACAGGATCTGGTAGTCGCGCGCCTCGTCCAGCTTGATGACGCGACTGCGCATGTGCGTCACCGTGAAATGGATGCTGTCGCGGATCTCGGAGGGTTGGAGAGTCTTTCCCCAGCCAGTCACCGGCACGCCGCCCACTTCCCGCGCGAGACGCCAGTCCACGAGCTGCCTTCGCGTGCCGACGACGTAGTACACCGTGCTGTCGCGCGTGGCGTCGGCGGCGATGACTGCCGTTAGGCGCTCGTTCTCGTCGTGAAGCGCGCGCGAGTACGTCGAGAGCGAGTCCACCTGTCGCTGAAGGTCGTCGAGGCGGAGCCTCAGGTCCGCGACGAGCACGCGGACGCTTGCCAGCGCCGTCCGACTCGAATCCTGCTCGGTGCCGTTCATCAGCGCGCTGTCGGCGCTGGCGCGAACGCTATCGCGCAGGGCGGCGAGGAGGCGTCCCTGCCGCTCGGCCGCGCTCTCGAGGCGGGCCAACCGCGTCCGCGCCGCTCGTGCTGCGGCGAGGATGCTGGCGCGCTCCGACTCTACACTCGCGAGCGGGTCAGCTCTCGGATCGAGCGCGCCGGCCTCGCGCTGCAATGTTCTAATTTTGCGAAACTCGCCCTGCAGCTGCTCCATGAAATAGTCGAAGCTGTGCACTTCGCGGACGAGCAGGTCTTTCTCGGCGTTCTGCCGCTCGTTCACGCCGCGAATCACCCGCAGCGATTCGTCGAGGGCGGCGTTGCGCAGACGCAGGATCATGGCTTCGCCGGCGGCGCTGTCGCTCACGCTCGCGCCATGTGATTCCGCGCACGACACGAGCAACAGCAACGACAACGTGCCCTTCAAGCGGTTCATTGCACGATCGCCGACTCGCCGACGAGTGCTGCGCGGAGCCGACGCGCCCGATCCTGCTCAGCCGGACTTCCAAGAAGAATGACCCAGGCGAGGTCCTCGCGAAGTTGCTCGCCCGGACAATTCATCCGCCCACCCATGCACGCGGCGGCGCGAGCAAGCGACAGCGGCGCGAGCACCGACGTGCCCGGATGCGCGCGAGCAATGGCGCCGGAGGTCGACGTCACGATCAGCTCGAGAACGTCGGCAGCGGGAGTCGGGCTGCTCAACGCCTGCTCCGCGCCACGCATGGCCGCGATGGCAATCAGGCTATCGGCGGCAAAGCGATCAGGGCTGCTGTCGGCAAGTCGCAATGCGGCCAACATGCGCAAGGCGCCTGCGGCGTCTCCCTGTCCGAGCGCCGTTCCTGCCGAGGACAATGAGCGAAGCGGCGCGGGAGCAGCCTGGGGAATGGTCGGCGCCTGTGTGGCGAGTGTGGGATTCCCCTGCGTGACGACTGCCCCCGCCGACGACATCCAGATCAGCGAGCGCGGGCCAAGGAGCCTTGCCGCCGCTACTCCAGCGAAGACGATGATCGCGGCAGCGGCGGAGATGGTCGCGTAGAAGGGCGCCCGACCGCGTACCCGGGCGACGCCCGCCGATATGCGCGCCGACCGGCGCGCCGCATCGGCTACCTGTTCCTCGCGACGCCACGCTTCCATGAACGAGTCCACCATCTGGGTGAGACCCGCAGGCCGAACGGCATTGCGAACCGTTCCGGCGGAGGAAAACGCGCAGCAGCGCAGGCGCGGGAACGCGGCCAGCAGCCATCCAAACGCGGCGTCGCCGAGCGCGCTCCGGAGCGCCGCCTCGGGCGCATCCATTAAACGCTGCATCTGCGCCAGCGGAAGTCGATCGATCTTTGTGAGCGCGACGACCACCGGGACCGCGAGCTCCGTCGCCGATATGGCGTCGAGCAAGGCGATCAGCTGCCGGAGCAGCGCAGCACGTTCCAGGGCCGAAGCGGTGCCGGGCACCGGCGCCTCGAGCAGCCATAGAACGCCATCGGCAGTCTTGGCCGCTGACATCGTTCGACGGGCATTCGCCGAGCTGGGTTCGGCGGCGAGCGCGCCCTGTGGATCGAGCACGGTGAGATCCACCGTTTGCGGGCCGCGGCGCGCGTCGCGCCGCCGAACGGGAACGGTAAAGGCCCCTTCCGGACGGCGGATCGGCGTTTCCTTGACCCCCCGCAGTCTCAGTGCGAGCGATGAGCTGTCGGCGTAGCCGACGACGTCCGGCGACGCGTCTTCGAGATCCAGCGCCCAGCGCTCGCCGCCGGATTTCATGGCCTCGCTGCGCAGTGCGCCGATGAGGCCACTCTTGCCGCTGCCGGCCCCGCCCCAGAGAAGGATCGTTCGCCGCCTCTCGACCTGCGCCGAGCGGGTTGTATTCCGTGCGGAGGTGCGCTTCATGCGGCTGCCTCCGTCGACGTTTCGGCGAGAATCCAGCGAATGGGCGCGAGCACGCCGCGCGGCTCGGGTGCACCGACGAGAACACTCGTGCCGTCGCGGCGGCGCGGCGTCCGGCCCAATGAGGAAATCTTGAACAGGGCGAAGCGCGCGCAGTGGGCGCGAAGCGCACGCATCGCCTCTCCACCGAAGCTTTCGAGCCAGTGAGTCGCGTCGCGCCGCACGGCATCGGGCGCTTCGTCAGTCTGCGTGAGGCACAGCGCGACCGGGATGGAGACGGCGGGCGGCGCAGCCCCGAGCTGTTCCGGCAACCGCGCGAGCGTCGTGGTCAGCCAGGTGACGCATGCATCGCGGGCGTCGGCACTGGCGGCCATGGTCGCGACCGGCAAGAGCAGCATGACGGCGTCCGCCTGATTGAGCCGCGCGGAGGAGGGGTCGCCGGCCGCAGCCTCGCTTGGTGTCAGGTCGGCGACGAGCGTCGACCGAGTCCCGAACGCATTGGCCGTCTCGGCAATTGAGTAAATGCGAAATGACGGCGTGGAGCCGGGCACGGGGGTAGACGGCACGAGCGCGACACCATCTGGATGCGGAACGCTTCGGCGTGACACCCAGGCTGCCGAGGCGTCGTCGGCCGGCAGAATCGCATACGGCTGCTCGTCACGCTCTCGCGTCAGCCACATAACGAGTGACGTGAGATAGAGTGACTTGCCGGAGCCCGGCGGGCCCCAAAGAATTATCGAACGCCGTCGTTCGCTTTCCACGTTCACGCCCCTTTGCGCGACACGCGACTGCTGTAGTTGGGAGCGCCAACGTACCGCGAAGAGTGCGCTCCATCAAGCGCGAGTTTTCCCTGTGACGTGAGTCACATGGTCAGTAGCGCTTCGACTCTCTCCGTGATGCGATCCGCGTCCGGCAACACGGCATCGAGGAGCGACGGATGATACGGCATCGGCACGTCCTCGACCGCGAGTCGGTCCACGGGTGCATCCAGTACCCAGAATGCTTCCTTCGCGATCGTGGCCGCAATCTCTGCGCCGAATCCTGCCGTGAGTGTATCCTCATGGACGATGAGGCAACGGCCGGTGCGCTGCACCGAGTTCAGCACCTGCTCGCGATCCCACGGCGCGACCGTTCTGAGATCCAGCAGATCGATCCGCCCGGGGAATCGGGCGGCCGCCTCGGAGCAGCGGTGAACCATCGCGCCCCAGCTGACCAGAGTCAGATCGGAGCCCTTCGATAAACAATTGGCCTGCCCGAGCGGTAGAACGAAGTCGTCGCCGGGGTAGCGCGCGCTGCCGTCGCTGGTCATCAGCAGCGATCGGTGCTCGAAGAAGACGGTCGGATTGCCACCGCGCATTGCTGTCCGCAACAGGCCCACGGCGTCGGCGGCGTTGGACGGCACGAGGACCTGCCAACCTAACGAGTGGACGAATCGCACCTCGTCGCTCAAGCTGTGCCAGGGGTCCCCGACGTCCTTGCCGAATCCCCCCGGCATTCGCACAACGATCGGCGCCGCGAATCGATTCGCGGTCCGCCAGCGAAGCGTCCCACAATTGTTGAGCTGCTCCGCGGCCGGGTCGGCGTATTTCCGAAATTGAATCTCGGCGACCGGCATCAATCCGCCGATGGCCATTCCCACCGCACGGCCGATGATCCCTTCCTCGGACAGACTCGTGTCGAACACGCGCCTTTCGCCGAACTGCCGCTGAAGACCTTCGGTGACGAGGTGGACGCCCCCCTTCCGGCCCACGTCTTCGCCGAACACGACGGCCTTTGGATTGACCTCGAGCTCGCGCCGGAGCGTGCGTCGCACGGCGTCGGCGAAACGGACGACCTCGCCGTCCTCGCGCAAATCGCCATTGCCGCCGAGGGCGGCGCGCTCCTCCAGCGTCAACCCGCCGACGGTTGCCGCCTCGCCCGCTTCCTCGAAGACGAATCGCCTAACGAATTCCGGATCCGCCGGCGGACGCGCGCGCGCTGTGCGCAAACCCTCATCGACGTCGCGCTGCACCTCGGCTTCGAGCCCACGCCACTCTGACGCCGACAGAATGCGCGGCACGAGATGCCGCTTCAGCTTCGGCAGCGGATCGCGCGTGAAGTCCGCCGCGATTTCTTCCTCGGTTCGGTATCCGCGCTGGTTGTCGGGTCCCGAGTGACTGCAGAGTCGCGGCACCGTGAGGTGCACCAGCGCCGGACCGACGCCCGAGCGCGCATGCTGAACGCATTCCTCCAGAAGCCGGGTCGTCTCGGCGGGGTCGGTGCCGTCGCCGTCGCGCACGAGCAAATTGCCAAATGACGCAAGATTCTTGGCGATGTTTCCGCCCGGGGTCTGCATCTCACCTCGCACCGAAATCCCGAGTCCATTGTCCTCTACATAGAAGACCATCGGCAGGGAAAGCGTCGTCGCCATCGTGAGGGCGGACCAAAAGCCGTTCGTCGCGACCGACCCTTCGCCCCCGAGAACGACCGCGATCGCACCCTTGTACGACGCATCTCGAAGCACGTCGCGGTGATAAAGAATCGACTGCGCCCAGCCCGCGCACGGCGTGAACTGCGAGCCGACGTCGCCCGACATCGGCAGTACGATCGGACCATCTTTCCGCGGCAAGTTGCACACGACGCCGATGTCGCGGCCGTCGCTGAAGCCACCCGATCTGCCCAACGGGCTCGCCAGGGCGTCGTCGATGCCCAGCCCGAGTGAGAGCAGGAGTGGGCGCGACCGATAGTAAGCGCTCGCCGCGTCACGCGGATGTGTTAGCAAGGCACCGAGTATGACCTGCGCGACCTCGTGTCCACGCGCTGAGAACTGGTAGAGCACCAAGTGCTCGCGCGGAACCGAGGCCTTGTTTCGATTGGTCGATTCTTCAACGTCATCGAGAGCGCGAGAAATCAGCGCCGTATATGCGACGCGTCGCCAATCGAGCGACCCTTGTGAAATGCTGGGTTGCGCTCGAGCCGGCGTGCGCTTGGAGGCTGCGTGTGTTGCCATTGATGAAATGTCGGCGATGCCGCGAACTCTGGGCAGGGCGAAGGGTCCGAGTGTGACGACGCGAACAAAGATCGCGCAAAAAGCTATCAGGTGTGCGCAGAATCACGTAACGAGCACCTCTGTCGGACGTCGAACGGGGGAAGCGCGGTTGCCAAATTCCCCACGTCGCTGTCTCTGCGGCGCCTCCGCGCTCTTACCTCCGAATGAGGGTCCTCTGATGAAGCGCTCATTATTGGTCTGCGCGCCGATGCTGGCGCTGGTGTTCGCCGCGGCGTGTAGCTCCGACAGTACCAGCCCGATCCAGATCACGTCCGACGATGTCGATCAGGCGGCGGTCATTTCCGCGTCCGACGCAACCGCCGAGGACGTGAGCATTCTCACCGCGTCCGATATGACGATGTCGGGCGGGGCAGTACAAAACGCCGTAGGTGCTGGCCTGATGCTCTCTCGGACACCGGGAGTGTCGCCCAGCTACGTATGGACGTTCGGCGACGGATGCACGTACAGCGCGGGCACGGGTCGATTTACCTGTCCGCCGATCACGGCGGGCGGTCTCACGCTCAACCGCGATTATGCGTTCCTCGATGCAAGCAACGTCGCGCAGTCGGCGTACAGCGCCAGCCTGACGGCTTCCGCAAATTTCCACGTTTCTGTGGCGGGCGTTCACGTTGCGGACACAGGCGCCGATACCGTCAACCGCGATCGGAACCTGACCGTGTCCGGTCTCGCTGGCGCCGAAACATCACGCACGTGGAATGGGGTCGGCAGTCGCAACGATGGCGGCTACCGCACGCTCAACGACGTCAAGCGCACGTACCACACGAACGACAACGTGACGATCAGCAACGTCGTCGTGAACCTGCCTCGCTCGAGCAACCCGTGGCCGGCTTCGGGCACGATTACGCGACAGATCTCGGGTACGGCGAGCGTCACCAAGGCGGACGTTTCGAAGTCGTTCTCGGTGAGCCGCACGGTGACCATCACCTTCAACGGGACGCAGAACGCGACCGTGACGGTGGGTGGCAACACCTACACGCTCGATCTCTCGACGGGTGTCTGGACGAAGAACTGAATTTGGTGATTCGCTGGTAACTGGTGGGTGGTGGGACGGCGGGCGCGCGAAAGCGCGCCCGTTGTCTTTGCCGGTGGCCTTCTCGGCCTGTGTGGCCCGCCTATCTTCCCCGGGACCACTTCGTACTTCGTACCGAGTACTCAATTACTGACGGCTAGCGGTCGAGATTT
>DATEHJ010000050.1:0-4192 GCA_035279645.1 Gemmatimonadaceae bacterium | reverse complement strand
CCGTGCTCGAGGACGAACCGGATACCGAGGTTCAGCTCGCGCTGCTGAGCGCGTTAGGCAAGATCGCGACGCCGGCGGCGGTGGAGCAGCTCATCCGTGCTGCCGAGCCGAAGCGACGCCTGCTCGAGAAGAAACCGAGCTCGTTCAGGATCGCGGCAATCCAGGCACTCGCTGAGGCGCGCACTCCCGCCGCGATCGCGGCGCTCGCCGTCTTGCGCGAAGACAAGGAGCGAGAAGTGCGGGACGCGGCATCAAGAGCGTACCAGCACGCGTCGAGAGCGTAGAACCTCGGAGTGGCGACGAACCGTCCGTCACCGATGGCGCGTGGTGGGCCTAACGAGCGGTCAGGTCGATCTTCGCCGCGACCGCACGACAGGTTTCTGCCAAGAGCTGCGCCGTCTTGTCGACGTCGTCGAGGCTGATCATCTCGTTCGGCGAGTGCATGTAGCGATTTGGCAGCGAGACCAGGGCCGTTGCTACCCCCTCGCGCGCGATGTGAATGGCGTCGGCGTTCGTCGACGTGTCGCGGCCGACCGCGTGCACCGAATGCGGAATCTGCTGCGCGCGCGCCGTCTCGCGGATGAGATCGAAGACGACCGGCGAGATGAGCGCCCCGCGGCTAATGACCGGTCCCGAGCCCATCTTGTGCTCGCCCAGCTCCTTCTTCTCCAGATTCGGGTGATCGGTTGCGAACGTGACGTCGACGACGATCGCCATCTGAGGATTGATGCAGTGCGCGCAGACGAGCGCGCCTCCGCCGTGCCAGGCGATCTCCTCCTGCACTGTCGCCGCGGCAACCACACGAGCTGGTCCCGGATTCTCCGCGTATCGACGTAGTGCTTCGAGGATCACAAACGCGCCGATGCGGTTGTCGATCGAGCGCGAGACGAGACGGCCGTTGGGAAAGTCGAGACTCTTGGAATCGATGACACCCGCATCACCGATCGTGAGCCGCTCTTCCACCTCGGCACGATTCGCGGCGCCGATGTCGACCCAGAGGTCGGTCATCTTCGACGCGTGCTCGCGATCGCTGTTCTTCATGAGGTGAATCGGCTTCTTGCCGACGACACCGACGACGTCGCCACCGCGGCCGAGAAAACGGATGCGTTGTCCGACGAGAACTTGCGGATCCCACCCGCCAATCGGCGAGATGTAGATGAATCCCTCGTCGTCGATGTACTGAACGATGAGACCGATCTCATCGAGGTGCCCGTCGAGCATGATCGTCGGCGAGCCCTTTGGATTCACCTCTGCCATGCAGTTGCCGGCGACATCCGTACTCACGTGTTTCGTGAAACGAGCTGCTTCCTCTCGCCAGAGGCGGCCAGTGGCGGCCTCGTATCCCGATGGTCCGGGCGTGTCGAGCAAACGTTTCAGGAAGGCGATCGAGGACGGATTGAGCATTCTCGTTCCGCGGTGAGTGAAACGGAGAGCCGCCGGCGTCGGCGAGCTTCGGAGACAGAAAGAGGACGAAACGCAGTGCCGGCGGGAAACTCAAGTGGCGCCGGACTCTGCCCTCTCCGTAAAAGTCCCACCGTACACGGCCATAACGGCTCTCGAGGCTAGCGCGTCAGTTCAGCGCTAGCCAGGGTGGCCTGGCGGGAAAACACGTCAATTCGCGCTGGTCGACGTCTCGTTGCCTTCGCGCACCGGAAACGCCCAGAAGCTCACGGCGAGAATGACCAGCCCGGCGAGGTACCAGCGAAGGTCTTCGGTGAGTCCGTAGTAGAGGATCCCGAACCAGGCGAGCATCTGGCCGAGGAGCCAGCCATTGAGGCTCTCCGGGATGCGAAGCTGCGCACGTCGGCGCTGGGCAAAGCGGCTGTTATAGAACCGCATGTCGACCATCTGGACCAGCGCATACACCCAGGTGAGCACGCCTACACCGCGAAGCTTGAAGATGAAGTTCGGTGCGCGGACGGTCGACGGGCCAAGGGTGTGGAAGATCCAGACGACCAGCCCGAAAAAGAGCGTCAACCCAAGCAACACCGCGCGCACATGCGCGAGGCGCTCCCGAGTGAGCCAGTCGTACCGGTTCGATACCTCGCTGGATGGACCGAGGCCGGCTATGGGTGGAACCATGAACCCCTGACCTTGAACTGCCAATTTTGAATATATGGCCGGGGCACAAGAGGCGCCTACGTCCCCGGGACGCGCGTCCAGATCAGAACGACACCGCAAATTGTCGTCCCTTCCCGCGTGTTGAATTGCGCGGGCACAGTCGACGCGCCTTCGTAGATCTCGATGCCCTCGACGTCCATAGGGACGATGTCGTCGACATTCAGGTTATATGTCTTGACGCCATCGACCCAGAATTGCGGCGGACAATCGTGTCCCCCCATCGCGCGGCGGAAGCGAAGCGCCGCCTGACTGGTTCCGCGCACGGGCACAAGTACCGCTCCGGGAATCATGCGCATCATGTCGCTGAGATTCAGCGGATTGCGCTGCTCGATCTGGTCGCGCGTGATGAAGTGGCCAAATCCGCGTGACTTCCGGTCGTAAAAATCGCTGAGCATCTGTCGCCGCCGCGTCTCCTCCTCGACGGTCATTCCCTCGATCTCCGTCGCGTACGCTTCGAGCACCACTTTGACGGCCGTGGTTTTTCCTTCGGCGATATCGGCGTCGACAGATTTGGGTGAGAAGCCGAGCCGGCGGAAATGGAGCTGCCGCTTTCCGGTCGGAACGTCCGCGAAGCGAAAGGCGCCAAGGCTGTCGGAAACCGTTGCGCGCTTGAGCTGGAGCAACACGATCTCCACGCCGGGGATGGGTACGCCGGCGGAATCACGAGTGGTGCCAGAGATCGCACCCACGGACTGCGCGGACGCTGAGAAGTATGCGAACGCCGGCAGCAGCAGTGCGGGAACAGAACGCCGGACGCGAGCAGCCAACGCCGCCGTCCGTGAGCGCGAGTAGAACATGAGCCCTCCGCTGGCGTGCCTTACGAGCGAAGCGACGCCGGTTCCCGATGGGGCAAGGTGCGTGCGCGTTGACGACCGAGAATGCGCGTAACCTGAAGGGACCGCCAGCGGCTCGCCGCCGGCGGTCCCAGGAAATGTACTCCTCAAGCACCCTATCGGTTCGTGCGCTGTGACGAAGCGTCAGCGTGGGGTTTCGGAGGTTCTCTCGGGGAGACGAAGCCCGTGGGTTTGAAGGAACCGCCGTCCGAGGAGGAGCACAACGCCGAGGATGACACCGATCGGAATGAGCACACCGAGCATCGCGATCATACCCGAAGTCACACCGACAAAGTTGCGCCACGATTGAGCGAAGGCGTCTCGAATCGGGTGCACGCCCGGCTGCTCGGCGACAATCGACGAAGGCTCGTGGATACTGATGGCGAGAGTGCTCACCGACGAACGTGAGCGGAGGTAGCGCATGCGTCCCTCGTAGCGCTCGATCTCTTCGCGCACTCGCGCGAGCTCATGCTCGACATTGAGCACATCCGAAAGTTTGCCGGTGCGCTTCGCGAGGAGATCGATCAGCCGCTCCTCGAGGCGATGCGCGTTCACCATGCGGGCGCCGACGTCGACGTACTCTTCACCGACGTCCTCCACGGTGACGTTGACCGATTCGAGTTTGCCAATTGGCGCGAGGCCATTCAGCGCCTCGTCGAAACGCTCGGACGGGATGCGCAATTCGATTGACGCCGAGCGCGCCTCCTCCTGGCCACCAGTCATCGATGTGTTCGCGACGACCGATCCTGTGCGACGCGCGACCTCGCGGACGCGGGTGATCCCGGCTTCGAGGGTATCGACCTGCAATGTTGCTTGACCGCTGCGCACGAGCATGCTGCCGGGAGTGGGCGTCTCTGCCGGGCGTAATGGCGCCTCTTCATTGAGGGCTTTGCCATCGCGCGCGTTGCCGGCGCTTCCCGCCTTTCGCTCGGCGACCCCGAAGGCGCGACCGTCCTTGGCGAGCGCGAAGCCTGCGGAGTCGGCAGCTCCGCTCATGAGCGAGGTGCTGTCCGCGCGAATCTGCAACAGTTCGGCGGCAGGTTGCGCGACAGGTGCACGGGCGACTGACTCATACTGGAATCGGCGCCCCGAAGCAGTACTGCGGGCCTTACTATCGCAAGCGGCAACCGTAGCGGCCGCGATGACGAGTGACCAGGGAACGCGCAAGCTGGCTGACATCGATTCCTCGACGAATGGGGCGACCCGGCAGCGAGGTCGAGCAAATCAGTCGGGACGCC
>DATEHJ010000049.1:0-3136 GCA_035279645.1 Gemmatimonadaceae bacterium | reverse complement strand
GCTCGCGGCCGGCGCGGCGGGTTGCTCGATTTCCGGCGCTGGCCCAACGAGCTTCGCCTTTGCGTCCGACGACGCTACGGCGGCCCGCATTGCGAAGGCGATGTGCGCTGGTTATGCCTCCCGCGGTGTGCGTGCGAGCGCACGCGTGGAGCGAATCGATTCGCGCGGGGCGAGACTCCTCTGACAGCGGTCGGGATCGCGAAGGGCAAACGAGAAATGCGAATTGCGTTGTCCGCCTACGGGGAATTCCTCCTTCCTACGGATCGTCGTCCGGATCGGGCGTGTTCCCACCCCCCGCTGGATCGATCGGCCTCACGATCAGATAGTTGTCGGGCGGCGTCGCGCCTAACAAGTTCGTCACGAAGTAGTCCCAGCGCCGCCGAATGAAGTAAGGCTCGTTCAGCCCGTGATTGCGATTCGGCGCGATGATCAGATCGAAAGACTTATTCGCTTTGATCAACTCATCGACCAACTGAATCGTGTTGGCGGGATGCACGTTGTCGTCCATGTCGCCGTGCATCAGGAGCAAGTGCCCGCGGAGGTTCTTCGCCATCGACTTGTTGGCCGAGCCTTCGAAGTTGTCCGACTTGCGCAGCGTGTCCTTGTGCATCAAGCCCTGATACTTCTCGGCCCAGTAGATGTTGTAGCTCCGGTTGTCGTGATTCCCCGCGCCGGAGACGGCAACCTTGAAGAAGTCCGGATAGCGAAGGATGGCATCCGTCGAAGCGAAACCGCCGCCGGAATGGCCAAAGATCCCGACACGATCGAGATCGATGAACTTGTATTGCGCCGCGAGCTGTTTGATCGCCGCGATGTGATCCGGCAGGCCGTTGTCGCCGAAGTTGCCGTAATAGTTGTCGTGGAACGATTTCGATCGGAAGGGCGTGCCGAGGTGATCGAGCTGGATCACGACGAACCCGAGTTCGGCTAGTGAAAAGGGCTCGCCGCCGTTCTTGAACTTCCACTGGCCAACGCTCCCGACCTGCGGCCCCGGGTAGATGTGGTCGATGATCGGGTACTTTTTCGTCGAGTCGAGCTTGGGCGGCAGATAGATCACGCCGTATAGGTCGGTGACGCCGTCGCGCGCCTTCACGGTGAACACCTGCGCCGGTTTCCAGCCCGCACCCGACAACCGGCTCACGTCGGAGTCCTCGAGCTTGCGCACGATGTGGCCGTCCGGCACCGCGCGCAGCACAGTCACCGGCGCCTTCTCGATCCGCGAGTAGCTGTCGACGAAGTATTTACCGTTAGGCGAGAAATCGATGTCGTGATGCGCGTCTTCCGGGGTGATCAGCGTGAGACCGGAGCCGTCGTAGCCCACACGATAGAGCCGTGCATAGTAGGGGACCCCCGGCTCTCGGCCGCGCGCCGTGAAGTACACGTACTTGTTCGCTTCGTCGACGTACTCGATCTGTCCGACGTCCCACTCGCCCGTCGTCACCTGGTTCTTGAGCATCCCGCTCCGGAACTTGGAGCTCGAGAGATCGACTTCACCGTTGGCCACGGTGGAGCGGCCGGTGTTTGCCGGGGTTCCTGCCTGGGCAACGCTCGTTCCGCCGCCCGCGTCGAGTCGGTAGAGATGCGACCAGCCGTCGCGCTCCGACCACCAGAAGGCATCGGATCCGTCCTTCGTCACGTACCAGCTCACCGGATCAAACGTCGGAGGGCCGATCTCCACAAACGTCTTGCTGGAGTCGCGCGCGATCACGTGTACTGCCCCCGTCTTCGCGTCGACCGACCCGAGATAAGCACTCTTTGAACCGCGCGTGAACCAGGTAACGTAGACCTTGTCCGACGTCGCGTTCCACGCCGAGTCGCGCGCCGACCCAACGATCCCGAGTTGGTTCGGCGTCGGGGTCAGCGTCACCGCGACGCTCGACTTCGCCTGCACGTCGACGATGTAGAAGCCCGGCACCGGCACGATCGAGTCGCCAGGCAGCGCATACGGCTGGCTGTACACCTTCGGTCGCTGCGGCGTGTACGAGATGTACGACATGTGCGCGACCTTGCGCTCGTCCGTCCGCGAGACGATGAGCTTCTTCGAATCGGGCGACCAGCGAAGTTGTGGACGGCGCGGCTGCGGACGTTGCAGCTCGCTCGGCCGCGGCTCGACCAACCCGTACGACCAGTATTCGACGCCATCCGTCGTCAGCTGCGTCGAATCGCCGCCGCCCCGTGGACGCACGTAGACGTTGTACTTCGAGATGAACGCCTCCGACTTCTTGTCGGGCGAGAGCACGTAGGGCACTTCGCTCGGGAGCGTATCGTGGACCGCGCAGCGGTACGCGGCGATATCGCAGACGAAGCGCTTCTTGTTCGCGGTGAACTCGATCTCGTGCTCGTTCTTTCCATCGTTAGTAAATTTGAATGTGCGGAAGGGGAACTTGGACGGATCGTAGCTCGTGTCGTTCGCGATCGACATCGCGGCGGCGAGGCGCGTGTTCTCGAACAACAGCCCGCGCGTTCCCTTCACCGGGTCGACGAGCACAAAGTCGGCGCCGGCCGCTGTCTTGTCGCGATACCAGAAGCGCGCGCCGTCGAGAAGCCACTGCGGGCGCACTTCGTCGCCAGACACGAGGAGCGTCGTGTTCCAGTCGAGGAGCTGCTCGGCGCGCGTGTAGCTCACTTGCTGAGCGCCGGCGATGAGCGTCGGCGCGGCGATGAGCAACGTTCCCAGCGCGGCGCGAGACCAGGGCGTAAGCATGAACGACCTCCGCTGCGAAAGCGGCGTGATGATGGGAGACGGTGAGGAAACGACCCTGCTATCCTACGGTTGCAGACCGTCAAACGTTAGAGGTTTGTTGTCATTCCGAGCGCAGCGAGGAATCTGCTTTTTACGACTGCGAAAACAGATCCCTCGTCGTGTCACTCCTCGGGATGACACTCGGTCGCTTCACGAGCTGATGCGAAGCGACGCGATCATCTGCGTTTGGTGGAGCGTGCAGGTGTATGGAAAAACGCCAGTTCGGTCCGGGACCCAGATGTAGGATTCGGTTTTGTTGAGCGGTCCCGAATCCCAAAACCCTCCGGTGGTGGTGTGCTGCATCAGGCCGACATTGTACCAACAAATGGGGACGCCGACTTTGACAGCCGTTTCGGCGTTCGGGGCACCGAGCGGTTGTTCCTGGAAGAAGTA
>DATEHJ010000048.1:0-18650 GCA_035279645.1 Gemmatimonadaceae bacterium | reverse complement strand
GAGCTTCCGCCACGTCGCGGCAAGATCTTTCTGGACGAAGACTTCGCCCGGATCGGGCGCCTCTTTGGCACCGCCTTGGTGAGTGAGCATTATCGACGGCGAGTACTTCCACTTCTTGATCCAATCTTTGTCGCGCTCGATTGTGCCAGTGAGCTGCGCCTCGATCGCGTAGCCGTCGGCCATCTGAATCGCCGGCGCCAATACGTCGGCAAGCGACATCGTGCCATACTCGGCGAGCATGACCATCAGCCCGCCGGGTGTCCCCGGCGTCACCGCCGCGAGAGGGCCGTACTCGGGCGGATATTTGTAACCTTTTGAATGATAGTACTCGGCGGTCGCTCCACTTGGCGCGACGCCTAACGCGTTGATGCCGATGATCTTCTTTGTTTTGGGATTATAGATCAGCGCCTGCGTCTCGCCGCCGCACGAAAGTGTGTCCCACATCGTGCACCCGGCCGCGAGCATCGCCGCCGCGGCGTCGACGGCGTTCCCGCCCTTGGCGAAGATCAGCGCGCCCGCCGTCGCCGAGAGAGGCTTGCCGGTGACCGCGAGCCAATGTTCGGCGTGGAGCGGCGGCTTCTGGGTGCGACGCTGAATGGGCGTCGTCGTCTGCGCGCCGGCAACGAGAGACGTCGCGGCGAGGAGGGCAAGCGTTAGTCGCATGGTGTCATCCCGACGAGGGAAGCGATGGACCTGCTTGTGTTTCGTGACCACTCAATTGTACGGCGCGCTCGGCGAGCGCGTTGACGACTGACTTGGTCCGCCGGCGCCATCGTTCGGCGATCGTGTGCCAGAGGACGCGCGCGCTCACCACCGTCCCGCCGATCGCCGACGCGGCAACGATCGCGCTCGCGAGCAGCGCGTTGTCGGTGACGTTGATCGCGATCGCGACGCCGCCGAGCGCGGTGAGAAGCCCGATGACGCCACTTCCCAGGCTGATGGCGACCGCCTGATCGAGTCGCTCAGTCGTTAGAGCGATGCGCGTTCCGGCGCCCCGTGGGCCCAGGGTCAGAATCGACATGCCAAGTCCGCTGCGCCCGCGCCATTCGACGCCGTCGAAGACTTGATGGACTTCGCCGTGGAGCCCGAGCTCGGAGCGTGCCTGGTCGAGAAGCTCACTGATCTCGCCGGACGTGAGCTTGCTCGGGACGCTCTGCTCGGCGTGAAATCGCGTCGGCGCGCCTAGCCAGCCGGCGCGTACGGTGGGGCGCTGGAGCTCGGCGACCGCTTCGGCGATGAATGACCGGTCGATCCCGACCTCGGCGGCGATGTCGTTGATCTCGGCGAGTGTGCGCGTTGTACCACGTCCGTCGGAGCCTTCTTGGAGTTCCGCGGCGCGCTTGAGGATGAGCGCCATCTCCTGCTCGGAGTAGCGCGACGAATTCGGCAAGTCGGTCATGAAGAGGGGAATATGCGGCACCTTCGTGCGCGACGGCAACGCGCCTGCCCCTCCCGTCAGGCGGTGCGAGGCTACGTGGTCTCGCCGGTAACCTGGCGATCGGACTTCAACCGCATGCGCAGTGAAACTGCCTCCTTCGCAGCCTCAGCAGCAATGGCGAGCGTCTCTTCTATCTTGATCAGCTCGCCCGTGTTGGCGTCCTTGACCGACGTGTCTTCGCACACTTCGTCAAGCGACTTCTCTATCTTCTCCTCGAGGCGATCGAGTTGAGGACGGAGTGGAACACCGGGATCGACTGGCACTTTTGGCCCCTGTTCGGATGAGGCATTGAGGGGCAATGGATGTGCCAGTTTCCAAGCTCAAGCAGAGCTTGTGCTCGGTGCGCCGAGCGAGCATTGCCGCTAGAGCGTGACGTCGCCACCGGAATCGGACCGACCGAGCTTCTTCATCCTCTCCTTCGCGTCGTCGAGCCTCCGTCGCTCCTCGTCGCGATCCCGCTTGGCGTCTGTCCACGACGGTTCACCGGTAGCGCTCACCGGCACTCGAAGCACCACCCCTTCAGCGCGGCAATCCGGCGGAAGCTTCTTGGCGGCGACGTCAATGCTAGCGCCCGCGTCCGTCACGAGCACGCATACGTCACCCTCGCGACGGTCGACGGCGTAGAGTTCCTCAGCGCTGTGCGGCATGCGCGCCCTCCGGGACGTGCGTTTGAACGTTGGTGTGTCCGTCCGCGGTCGCGGTGATCTCGATCGTGCCGTCGCGATCGGTGCGATACACACTACTGCCGGCCTCGGCCCACTCGCGCACGGTCTGCGGTGATGGATGGCGATAGCCATTCCGCGCCCCGACGGAGATCAGCGCGAACTGCGGCGACGTCGCGTGGACCCAATCCTCGGTGGTGCCATTGCCGCTCCCGTGGTGAGCAACTTTTAAAACGTTCACCTGTGGGACGCGACCCGCTCGGAGCCACTCGGCCAACTCCGGCTGCTCGGAGTCGCCGGTGTAGAGAGCTCTAAACGCACCATACTCGATGAGAACACCAACGGAGTTGTCGTTCTGTGTCTCGTCGACATGCGGCGGCGGCAGGATGCGCAGCTTCACGGTGCCGATGGTTATCGTGCGATCGGTCGCTTGCAAGTAGCGCAGCCCGGGCTCGCGCTCCGCCGCGTCGAGCGTTCGCCGGTAGATCGAGGTCGTTGCCGGGACTCCATTCTCGACGTAGGCGCGCACAACGAGCTCGCGAAAGACTTCGGGCATGCCGCCGATGTGATCGGAATGATTGTGGGAGGCGACGACGAGGTCGAGCGTGTCGACGCGCTCATCGCGGAGCAGCTGGGCGACGAGAGAGGGGTTCGGGCCGGCGTCGATGAGAATGCGACGGCCCTCTGGGGTTGTGATGAGCGCGGCGTCACCTTGCCCGACATCGAGCTGTTGGAGGTGAAGGGATCGAGGTGCACTCGCGGAATGCGCGTCGCGAATGCCGGCTACGAGACAGAGCGCGAGAGCGGTCCCGCTTGCGAGACGCCAGGCAGAGTGGAGCGATGGAGCAGTCATGAGTCGAGCGGAATGTTCTGCCTTAGCGCGTCGGTTTTCAATGGCTAGTTGATGAAGGAGCGTGACCGTCGAGCCTCATCCGAGAGCCTTCGAGAGAGCTCACAGCTGGAGGCACACCACTCAGGCTCATTCATCCACTTGCACCGCGCGCGACAACCCAATCACATGCCAAAAAATGTCGCGCACCTTCTCGTCACTGAGCCCAGCCGCTCGCGCCATCCCCGCCGCGCGACGAATCACCTCCGCTTCGCGTGCCGGATCGAGCGTCGGCAGCCCGGCGACCTTTTTCGCCGCTCCGATCTCCTTGCTCAGCGCGACCCTCCTGGCGAGCAAGGCCACCAGCTCCCGATCGACGGCCTCGATCTCGGACCTAAACCGGCCGAGCGCGTCCAGCGCGGCGTCGCGGGTCATGCGGCCGCTCCGGCGGTGGACGTTGCCGCGGCGCGGCTGACGCCTAACGAGCGTCCGGCCGCAGTCGCGAACGGCCCGAGGCGATGCATCAGCGCGCGGAAGGCTTCGAAGGAGAGCGACTGATCGCCGTCCGACAGCGCGTTCGCGGGATCTGGATGGACCTCGACGATCAGCCCATCCGCGCCGGCCGCGATCGCTGCAAAGGCGAGTGGCGCGACGAGCTCGGCGACGCCGCCGGCGTGACTCGGGTCGACGATCACCGGCAGGTGAGTCTCGCGCTTGAGCACGGGCACCGCGGCGACGTCGAGCGTGTTGCGCGTCGCGACCTCGAAGGTGCGAATGCCCCGCTCACAAAGCACGACGTCGCGGTTCCCCTGCGCCATGATGTACTCGGCGGCCATGAGCAATTCCTTAATCGTGGCCGACAAGCCGCGCTTGAGCAGCACAGGGCGTTTTACCCGGCCCAGCTCGGACAGCAATGAGAAGTTTTGCATGTTGCGCGCGCCGACCTGCAGCATGTCGGCGTGCTCGGCGACGTCGTCGATCTGGCGTGGATCCATGACCTCGGTGACGACCGGCATTCCGGTCGAGCGCCTAACGTCAGATAGCATCTTGAGCGCGCTCACGCCGAGTCCCTGAAAGGCGTAGGGTGAGGTCCGCGGCTTGAAGGCGCCGCCGCGCAGCATGACGCCGCCGGCGTCCCGCACCGCCTCGGCGCTCTGGCGCAGCATGTCGAGCCCTTCGACGGAGCATGGTCCGGCGATCACGGCGATTGCCGGACCACCGAAGGCCGCGACGGAGCCGGGGCGCGATGGATCGTCGCCGACGCGTACCACCGACGGCGCCGCTGCGAACTCGCGCGACGCGAGCTTGTACGGCTTGAGCACGGGCACGACGTCCTCGACGCCGGGCATCGAGCGGAGCGGGACTTCGGCGAGGAGCGATTCATCGCCGATGCAACCGATGATGGTGCGCTCGACGCCGCGCGAAAGATGGGTACGCATGCCGTGTTGCTCGATGCGTTCGCGAATGGCGTCGAGCTCGGCGTCCGAGATGTTCGCGCGGGTGATGATGATCACAGGAGGTTGCTAAGTGATAGGTGATAGGCGCTAGCAAACGAAAAAAAAACGGCCCGGAGGTCCGGGCCGCTTGCGGTTGCGTGTGTGCTAAATCGACTACTTCGTCGTGCGCACGCCTCCAGCGACGGCCCGTGATGGGGTCGCATAGTAATAGTAGGCGTAATACTTCGGGCGCATCGACATGGGCTGACAATACTACCTGGGTTCGCGTTTCGTCAAGGCAAGCGCGAGTTTAACTGCATGCAATTCGATCAGCGTCGCGGCACTCGACTAACTGGCGCCCCTGACCAGCTGCCACCAAGCGCTTTGTAGAGCTGTACCGCGGCCTTGAGCTCGCCGAGTTGCGCCTGGCTCGCCGCGAGCTCGGCGCCGAAGAGGCTCCGCTGTGCGTCGAGGAGGTCGAGATAGCTCGAAAGGCCTGCTTCGTAGCGCACGGTCGCCAGCTCGAGCGCCTGTCGCAGCGCGTTCGCTTGCGTTGCCTGCGCGACGGCTTCGTCGCGCGCGGTGCGCACACCGACGAGCGCGTCGTTTGCCTCGCGGACGGCGTTGAGCGCGATCGATTCGTACGACGCGCGTGCTTGCTCCGCTCGCGCGCGCGCGGCCGACGAGACGTTTGCAAGTCGTGAATGATCGAAGACCGGGATAGAGACGCCGATCGACGCCTGATACACGCGCGTCTGACCGCCGAACAGGTTGTCCGGAATCCCCGCCTGGCTGCCGGTCGAGCCGACGATGCTCAGCGTTGGCCACCGCGCCGCGTCGGCGACGCCGATGCGCGCGACCGCGGCGGCGTACGATCGCTCGGCCTGAACGATGTCGGGGCGTCGCGCAAGCAGCGTTACGGGAATCGAATCCGGGACGACGAGCGCCGACACGGCCGCGCTGAGCGTTGTACCACGCGGTATCGCCGCCGGACCTTCGCCGAGGAGGACGTCGAGGTTGTGCTCCGTCTGCGCGCGCGCGCGTTCGGTCTGCGCGAGCGTGACCGCCGGCGCTGCGACCTGTGCCTCGAACTGCCTAACGTCGAGCTCCGACGTCAGTCCGTGCGAAAAGCGCTGGCGTGCGATATCGAGCGTCGTCTTGCGCGTGCTGAGCGTTCGCTCGGCGATCGTTCTCTCCTGATCGAGCTCGAGTAGTTGGAGGTAGCTCGCTGCGACTTCGCTCACGAGCGAGAGTGCCGTCGCCCGCTCGTTCGCCTCCTGCGCGCCGAGGTCGGCGCGCGCGGCGCGGATGTCGCTGCGAATGCGTCCCCAGAAATCGAGCTCCCACGCAAGGTCGGCGGTGAAGCGCGCCGCGCGGTAGCCGATGGGCGGGAACGCGCCCAACGCGACCTGATTCGAGCTCTCGCTCGCGTTGATGCTGACCGACGGCAGCTGCGGGCCGCGCGCGATGCCGACGTCGGCGCGATACTCGTTGATACGCCCAACGGCGCGCTGCAGGTCGCGATTCTGGCGGAGCGCGATGTCGACGAGCGAGACGAGGGTCGAGTCGTGAATGATGTCGAGCCACGCCGCGGCGCTAACAGTGCTCGCACTCAGCGTCGGACGCGGCGCGATATCCGTCACCTCCGGCATGCTGTCGCGCGCGCGCTCGACGGCGAGGGAGTCGAAGAAGCGTCGTGAGGAATCACTCAAACCTCGCGAGCCGATGTGCTCCGACGGCGCGATCACGATTGGCGGATGATACTTCGGGCCGACGTTGCAGGCGGCGGCGAGTGTTATCCCGAGCGCGAGGAAGGATCGATATGCGGGACGCGGGATACTGGATCCGGGATACTGAGCGATCATGCTCGCTCCGACGCAATGATGCCCGCGTGTTCGCGTTCGGGCACGGCGAGGGAGGTCGACGCCGCGATCGGCTTGGGCTGATGCGTTCCGCGTCCGCGGCCTTCCGCCAATCCACGAATGACTCTGAAAAAGAGCGGGATGAAAAAGATTCCGATCGACGTCGCGAACAACATTCCCGCGAAGACACCGGTCCCGATCGAGTGGCGGCTTGCCGCGCCCGCGCCCGACGCGATCATCAGCGGCAGCACGCCGAGGATGAATGCGAACGACGTCATGAGAATGGGGCGCAGTCGCTCGCGCGCTGCCTCGATTGCCGCTTCGCGTAGCCCCAAGCCCTGCTCACGCAAGTGCGTCGCGAACTCGACGATGAGGATCGCGTTCTTCGCCGCGAGGCCGACGACGGTGATCAGACCGACCTGGAAATAGATGTCGTTCGGTTGCCGCCGGAGCCAGATGCCGAGCAGGGCACCGAGGACGCCGAAGGGGACGCCGAGCAACACCGCGAATGGCACCGACCAGCTTTCGAACTGCGCGGCGAGCACGAGGAACACCATGATCAGACCCAGCACGAACACGACAAACGCGGCGCCGCTGGAGACGCGCTCCTGGTATGATTGACCCGAATACGAGACGCCGAGGCCCGCCGAGGCGAACTGGTTCCTGATCATCGCGTCCACTTCGGAGAGCAGCTCACCGCTCGAGTGCCCCTGCTTCGGCGGCCCGGTGAATTGAGTGGACGTGAAACCATTGAACCGCGTGATCACCGTCGGCGCGCTGCGGAAGCTCGTCGACGTCAGCGCGGAGATCGGCACCATCTGGTTGTTCGTGCCTCTCACGTACAGTCGGCCGATATCGTTGGGCGACTGTCGGTACGCTTCGGCGGCATTCGCCTGCACGCGATACGTCTTTCCGAACAGGTTGAAGTCGTTGATGTAGAGCGACGAGAGAAATGCCTGGAGCGTCGCGAACAACTCCGTGAGATTGACGCCGCGCGCCTTGGCCGCGGTGCGATCGACGGTCACGTACACCTGTGGCACGTTCGCGCGAAAAGTCGAGTTCAGCCCCCCGCTCGCGGGCAGCTGATTCACCGCCTGGCGAAACTCGTTGACGTGGCCGGCGAACTCGCGAATGTCCTGCCCGTTGCGATTCTGCAGGTTCATCTCGACGCCCGACGTCACACCCAGCCCCGGCACTTCCGGCAGATTGAAGCCAAAGGCGTTCGCATCGCGCATCGCGAACAGCTTCGCGTTGATACGCGCCGCGATCGAGTCGAGTGCGTCATGCTTCGAACGCTCGTCCCATGGTGCCAGGTTCATGAACACCGTGGCGCCATTTGTCGCGTTCGACTGACTGAGCAAATCGAGGCCGACCAGCGCCGTGATGTTCCGAACCGCCGGCTCGGCGCGAAGGATCTTCTCGACGTTCGAGACGACGGCAACCGTGCGCTGGAGCGACGCCGCATCCGGCAGCTGGATCGACATCGCCATGTAGCCTTTGTCTTCCGTCGGAATGAAAGCCGTCGGAATCCGCGTCCAGAGGACGCCGGCGAGCGCGATCATGATCGCGAAGGCGCCGAGCCACGCCGATGGACGGCCCAACACCGAGGTGACGGCGCCCACATAACGAGTCGTGCCGCGCGCGAAGACGCGATTGAACCAGCCGAAGAATCCCGTCGTGTGCGTTTCGTTGGACTCCGTCAACAGGAGTGCGCAGAGCGCTGGCGTCAGCGTCAGCGCGACGAGCCCAGACAGCACGACGGCGATCACGATCGTCATCGCGAACTGCTTGAAGAAGGCGCCGGTGACACCACCGATGAAAGCGACGGGGACGAACACGGAACAGAGCACGAGCACGATGGCGACGAGCGCGCTCCCGACCTGGCGAATGGCCTTGTCGGCGGCGAGCCTCGGCGACAGCCTCTCTGTCGCCATGATGCGTTCGACGTTCTCGATGACGACAATTGCGTCGTCGACCACGATGCCGATCGCGAGCACGAGGCCGAAGAGCGTCAGCACGTTGATCGACATGCCGAAGGCGAGCAAGCCGAGGAAGGTACCGATGACACTCACCGGCACCGCGAGCATCGGGATCACCGTCGCACGCCAGCTCTGCAAAAAGAGGAAGACGACGAGCGTCACGAGAATCATCGCTTCGACGAGCGTGATCGCCACCTCCTTGATCGAGGCGCTGACGAATGGCGTCGTGTCGAAGGGAAGCGCGGCGGTGACTCCTTGAGGGAAGGTGGCTTGCAGTTCGTCGAGGCGCTTCTGGACCAATTCCTTGACCGCGAGCGCGTTCGCGCCCGGTCGCGTGTAGAGCAGCGCGAAAGCGGTCGGCACGCCGTTGAGCCGGCCTTGAAGGTCGTAGCTGCGCGCGCCGAGCGTCGCCTTGCCGATGTCGGAGAGCCTAACGATTGAACCATCCGGACGGGCGCGGACCACGATATCATCGAATTCCGTGGGTGTCGTTAGGCGACCGAGCGTCGTGATCGGCAGCGTGAGCTGCGTCCCGGGCGGCGACGGTTCGGCGCCGAGACGGCCGGCCGGGTTCGTCGCGTTCTGCTCACGAACCGCGGCGGCGACATCGGGCACCGTGATCCCGAGCTGCGTCATCTTCTCGGGATCGAGCTGGAGGATCATCGCGAAGTCACGCGCCGGAAATGGCGTCGCGTCGCCAACGCCAGGCACGCGCTTCAGCTCATCGAGGACGTTCAGCTTCAGATAATTCGCGAGATAGGTCGCGTCATATCGTGCATCGGTGGAGTGCAAAGCAACGACCGCGAGAATATCAGTGTTCGCCTTGAGGATAGTGATGCCGTTGGTGCGAACCGCCTCCGGGAGCTGAGGCTCGGCGAGCTTCACCGCGTTCTGAACGTCGACGGCGGCGAGATCCTGATTGCGCGAGACGTCGAAGGTGACGGTGATGTTCGTCGAGCCGTCGCTGGAGTTCGACGACGAGTAGTAGAGCATGCCCTGCAAACCGGCGAGCTGCTCCTCGATCGGCGCCGCGACCGCTTGCGCGGCGTCCTCGGACGACGCCCCTGGATAATTGGCCTGAATCCGCACCGCCGGCGGTGAAATCTGCGGATAGCGCGCGATCGGCAGAAGGCGTATCGCGAACAGACCGAGGAGCGTGATGACGATCGAGATCACCGCCGCGAGGACGGGCCGGCGAATGAAGAAGTACCTGACCTCCTCACTCCCGCCGCCACCGTTGCGGTTCGGCGAGTACGCGGTTGTGCTCAAGACTTCACCTTCCCCTTCGCCGCCGATGAATCGATCGGCATCGGCCTAACGACGCGCCCCGGAGCCACCTTCTGAATCCCGTCGACGACGACCCGATCGCCCGAGACGAGTCCCGAATCGATGAGCCAGAGCCCCCCGCTCCACTGGCCAGGATTGACGTCGCGCGCGGCGACTGTGTCGCCCGCGCCCACGACATACACGAACTGACGGCCGAGGCCCTGCTGCACCGCGCGTTGCGGAACGGCGAGCGCGCTCGAACGCGCGAAGCCCTCGAGCCGCACGCGCACGAACTGCCCCGAGAGCAATCGCCGATCACCATTCGTGAACTCGGCGCGGAATTCCTGCGTGCCGCTCGCCGAGTCGAGCGACGGCGACATGAAATTGATGTGGCCAACGCGCGGAAGGAGTGAGCCGTCTGGTAGTACGACGCGGACGCCGATTCCGTTTGCGCTGGCGGTGCCGTTGCCGACGTTCAGTGCCCCAGTCGCGAGGAGCGCGCGCGACTGCGGATCGCGCTGCCACGCGAGCAGCTGTTGTGATGAAGGATGGAACGTGACGTAGATCGGGTCCAGCTCATCGATTGTCGTGAGTAAGTCTGCGGGACCTGTCACCCGCGCGCCGAGCTCGAGGCGCGCGCGGCCGACCTGGCCGGAGATCTCCGCGCGAATCACGGTGTCGTCGAGGTCCTTCTTCACCGCATCCACCGCGGCCTGCGCCAACTCGAGCTCGGAGCGCGCATTGTCGACGTCCTGCTGCGCGACGGCGTGCTTCGGCACGAGCGGCTCGAGGCGCGCGAGGGTTCGCTTCGCGTTGTCGAGTCGCGCCACGGCGCTGCGATAGGCCGCGTCGTACTTGACCACGTCCAGCTTGTACAGGATCTGGCCCTTCTGGACGAAGCTGCCCTCGGTGAACGGCCGCTCGGTGACGATCCCTTCGACGCGCGAGCGCACCTCGACGCGGCGATAGGGCGAGACCTGGCCGACGAACTCGTACGCTTCCGCGATGCTCGTCGGCGCAACGGTGACGATGCCAACTTGGGCTGGCGGCATCGCGAACGGTTTCGCGGGCTTACTGCACGCGGCGGCGACGCCGAGAACGACGATCGGTAACGCGGCTGACCGCGCTGGAAAGCTGGTCATGCTCAGCAACGTGATTGGAGGTGAGGCGGGCCCTCCGTAATGTGACGCTCGGGGCAAGGTAGGTGAAGGCTTCGCGTGCTGTGCTTTACCGCTCTCTGACTCGGCAGGGCTGCCGCCGGGCGCGCCGCGTCAAGATCGCGGTACACCGGATAGGGATCACGAATCTCCCGAAGGGCGCGAATAGTCTATCGTGGCGAGACGGTCCCTACGCTCGGAACGCACAACACAGCATCGTTTGCGTTGGGCATCGGAGCTCGCTCGTCGCAACCAGATTCGAGCAATTCGCGTGATTCGTGATCCTTGTTGCGCTATCGATCCGTTCGCGGCGTTCAGGCAAACCGGGGAGTTGGAGGCGAGGGCTCGCCAAAGAGGGCCCGTCAACGCGAGCGCGCCTAACGTGATCCAGTATATGACAATGTGAACTACCGTTGACCCAACGCGGAGAATTGAGTCACGAGTTGGCGGTCATTAGCGCCGCGTCAATTTATCAATCGCTAAACCGGTGATTTATCGCACATCGGTCATTCGAGGGCTTTTGCTCTATGAGCGGTGACTCGTCACCCTCAGAGCAAGTTCCTTATGACCTCCCTCCCCCCACCCGAGGGCGACGCAATGTTCGAATCGTTCGCGGAACTCTTTCCCGCCAATTGGCGCCCGGCGATTTTGGTGCTGACCGCGCCGTTCCGCTGGCTGGCAGCATGGCAAGGCACGATGCTGCGATGGATCTTCGGCCACGATCAGACGATCGGCTTCATCGCTGGCGAGGCGCTACTGATCATCCCAATCCTGCTCATCTGCGCTGGCGCGTGGAGCAGTGCGGCGTCGCTCTATACGGTGCCCTTCCGTTCGGGTCGCGGCCGATTTCTCACTTTGCTGCTGATGACCTGGTGGGACGCGGCTCGCTGCATCCTGTTCTTTTATACAGGAATGGCCCGCGTCGTCGTCGCGTTTCTCGGCTGGATCATCGGTTCGGTGCGCTTCGGCCTGCGCATGATCAAGAGCTTGATCATCGGAATCGTTCGATCACCGATCACGCTGATCCAGAATTCGTCGCGAGCCTATTTCGAGGCGGGCGGCATGCCATGGGTCGCGTTCATGATCCTCATGCTCTGGTCGGCGGTCGAGGCAACGATCTTCACGTTCACGCTCACGCCGACCCTCAAAGAGGTGTTCGACAGCCTAACGGGCACGGAAGTCGATGCGCGCCTGATGCGGCCGCTGCTCTGGATATTCCTGTTCATGCTGGTCGCGGGCAGCTTCGCCTGCGTCCACGTCATGACGGAGGCGATCAAGCAGAAGAAGATCGGCAACATCGTTTCCATGGTCATCGTCGAGAGCGCGGTCATGTTCTTCGAGGTGATGTTCCTCTACCGCGAGCTCATCGACGCGATCACGCCGTGGATCGCGCAGCAGTCCGGTGGCACGGTGCAGTTAGGCATCGGCGCGACGATCGCGCTGGCGTCTTTCGGCTGGATGGGCGTGCGCGGTATGACGTGGTTCCTGTTCGGACGCTTCGGGACGCCGGCGTTGATCGCGATCCTTTCGCGCCAGAATCCGGAGCGCGGGAGCGCTCCAAGCACGAAGCATCACGAAGCACCGGAGCTGTGGCGCGCGCCGATCGAAGCACTCAAAGCCGAGACGAAGTGGTTCCACGAGGAAGCACGGCGGATGTTCGAGCTGCTGTCGCTGCCCGTTCTGCAGCTCTTCGCCTCGGCGCTCAACTTCGCCGTCGTGACGGTGCAGTCGCGTCCGATGTTCATGCTGCCATTCAAGTCGCTCGACGACGTACTCCACGCCACGCCTGGTGCGTTAGGCAAGCCGGCGCTCTCCGAGCACTCCGGCTCGCACCGGACGCCGCGCGATCCCATGGCGAGGGTAGCCTAATGAGGTACAGATCCATCGCCGCACTCGCAATGATGGTGGCGCTCGCCGGGTGCGGCGACGCGCCGTCGGGCGGGCCGAAGTCCATTCCGCGTTCGACGCTCGTCGTCGGCATCGACGTCAGCGGCTCGTTCGGCAAGAACTACGAGAGCTCGATCGATTTCACCGCGAACTACATATACGCTCATCTCCACGGACTCGGGGGTCTCAAGCAGCCGACCGCGGTCTTCGTTGGATCGATCGGCGGCGAGCATCCACAGGAGACCAAGTCCTTCCAGCCGATTGATACGTTCGAGCACATGAGCGTCGCCGAGATCGCGAAGTATCTGCGCAAGGAGTATCCCAACAAGGACGGGCTCACGGACTTCAATCCGTTCTTCAACCGCGTCGCGACGCTGGTGACGCGGCAGAACCTCGTGCTCGCGCCGCTCAACATCGTCCTCGTCACCGACGGCATTCCGGATACGCCGGCCGCGAAAAACGACAGCCTTGGCAAGTACAAGAAGATCGATGTCAGCAAGCTCGAGTACCTGTCGAAGAACGTGACTGTGCGCGTGCTGTTTCCGCGACCGACGATCGCCGTGCGCTGGGAGCGTCAGGTGCCGCGTCATCGCGTCCGCATGTGGACGGTGGACGACGAAGTGATGGCGACGTGGAAGAAGCACTACCACGCCGGCGCCGCGCCCGAAGATCAGACGGAGCTCTGGCAGTGGATGGCGGACAACGTGGACTTCAGGGTGCGCAGTATCGGGATGTAGGTGCTTCGAGCGTCACGCGTTCAGCGTCGCGGTCGCCGCAAACGTCGGCGGCCTACGCATCTTGGAGGCTTGCTCGTACGCATAAGCAAGTTTGAACAGCGTCGGCTCGCTCCCGGCACGACCGGCGAACGAGAGCCCGACCGGCAGGCCCTGCACCAACCCCATTGGAACCGTGATGTGCGGATAGCCCGCGACCGCCGCGGGCTGCGTGAAGCTTCCACCGCCTCCGCCGTCCCCATTCACGAGATCGATCGGCCACACCGGTCCCATGGTCGGCGCGATGAGCGCGTCGAGCCGGTACCTGCTCATCACGGCATCGATTCCTTCCGTCCGCGCATACCGAAGGCATTTCGCGCGCGCGGACTTGTACTTCGTGTCGGTGAGCGGACCCTTCTTCTCCGCCTGCTCGAACAGCTCCTGCCCGAAGTACGGCAGCTCGCGCGGCGCGTTCTGCTCGTTGAAGCGAATCACGTCGGCGAGCGTCTTCACCGGTGCATTCGGGCCTAACGCGGCGAGGTATGCGTTGAGGTCCGCCTTGAGCTCGTATAGCAGGACCTCGAGCTCGGCGTCTCCGATCTTCGAGATGCTCGAGAGATTCGCGGGGTCGACGATCGTCGCGCCGGAGTGCTTGAGGACATCGAGCGCCTGCTCGACCAGCTTGTCCGTCTTCGGGCTATACCCCATGTACGTCTCGCGGGCGACGCCGATCCGGGCGCCACGCAGACCGTTGGGATCGAGGAAGCGCGTGTAATCCGTCGAGGATTTCCCCGCGCTCGGGTTGGTGGCATTGTCCCGAGGATCCATACCCGTGAGGGCTCCGAGTACAATTGCCGCATCCCGCACGGTGCGCGCCATCGGGCCGGCGGTGTCCTGCGAGTGGGAAATTGGAATGATCCCCGAGCGCCCAACGAGTCCGACCGTCGGCTTGATGCCGACGAGTCCGCACGCGGAGCTCGGCGACGTGACCGATCCGTCGGTCTCTGAGCCGATCGCCGCGGCGCAGTAGCTCGCCGCGACGGAGCCGCCGGAACCAGAGCTCGACCCGGACGTGTTGCGGTCGAGCGCGTAGGGATTCTTCCCCTGCCCCATCCGCCCGCTCCACCCGCTCGACGAGTGCGTCGATCGAATGTTCGCCCACTCGCTGAGATTAGTCTTTCCTAAAATGATCGCTCCCGCGGCCCGGAGCCGATCGGCGACCCACGAGTCGCGCGCCGGCGTCGACGTCGCCAGCGCGAGCGATCCCGCCGACGTGTGCATGCGGTCGGCGGTGTCGATGTTGTCCTTGATGAGGATCGGAATCCCGTGCAGCGGCCCGCGGAGCTTCGCTGCCTTGCGTTCGGTGTCCCGCTGATCGGCAATCATCAGAGCGTCGGGATTCAGCTCGATGACGTGGTTGAGCGTCGGCCCTTTCTGATCCAGCGCCCCGATCCGAGCCACGTACTGCTCGACGAGCGACCGCGCCGTGTACTTCCCCGACTGCATCCCCGTCTGCAGATCGACAATCGTTAGGTCGTCGAGCGGCGCCGGCGCTGGGCGTGGCGCGTTGGGCGTGGTGCGTGCCACGCCGTCTCCGGAGCGAGACTTCTCAATCCTGCTGACCGCGATAGCAGCAGAGACTCCTACGAATGCGCGGCGCGAGAGTGCGTCATCGGACATGGTTGGGCGGGGTTGGGGGCACGGTGCTCACTGCGGAGGACGCGGGAAAGCATGAATTAGAGTACTCTAATCTCTGGGCGCTAAGGGATCCATCGACCGAAACGCGAGTCTCAGCTGCGCATCTGTCAACAACGGCAACTGCGGCAATATGGGCCTCGCGACATCGAACCCCGGAATCATCGACCTATGCGCGCGCATCCATCGAATCAACCCGAGCATCACGCGCGCGTTGGCGCGGCCGTGCGGAGTCGCGTCACCGATGTTGGGGTGCATGATCGACGACATGACAATTTTGGGACGCGCGGCGAAGGCGATCTCGGAGAGCTTCGCCCTGAATTCGCGCTCCTCGGTACTGAGTTTCGTCGCCGTCCTCAGTTGATCATCGATCGCGTGTCGGCCTTCGTGCGCGACGATCGAGCTCCCGCGAATCAATCGCGACGTCACGCGCACGAACGTGGCGCCGAGGAGGGAATCCGGAACGCCCGCGCGCCGGAGCGAGTCGAGGAGCGCGTCGCGACCGTCGCGTCGCAGACGCGCGGCTACGCCGGGCAAATAGGCGATTGAGTCGGCGGCGGCCAAGCGCCAATCGACCGTACTGTCGATCGCGATGTTTTCTCGCTCATGGGCGCGGCGCGTGGTGTCGGCGCTCACCCACAGGCTCACGGCGTGCTCGACGAAGATCGGCCGCACCTGCACGATGGTATCGCGACGCTGCCAACCTCCGTGGCCGCCGGCGTCGTCCCAGGCCCAGCTTTGCAGGCCGTTCGTCACCATGCCGTCGAGCATGATGAACATGACGCGCGCGCTGTGGCCGTACTGCGTGACGGTCCGCTCGCCGTCGGCGATGACGTGCCCCATGTGCATATCGTAGTAGCCGCCGGTGACGCCCAGCTCGAGCAGTGTCCCGAAGCGACGCGACAACTCGACGTCGCCGGCCGTTGGGAAGAACTGCGGCGGCGCGCCATTCCACGTTAGGCGCGGCCACAGATCGCGCGTCGCGTGGATATACGAGCGGGTCAACTCGTCGTGTTGCGCCTCGCCGACGAGCGAGCGCCGGTAATAGTCCTCGGCCCGCCGCGCGATGCGCCGGCAGTACTGGACATACGCGACGATGTCGGTGTGCGTGCCCGGAGGCGTCACGAGCACTGCGGCGTCCATCAGCCGCGCCTCAACGAGCAAGGTGGCGAGTTGTGTCCGTACCGCGCGCGACGTGCTGTCGCCTCGCCACAACGGCAACTCGCGCTCCAGCTCCGCCACCGTGCGCGGCAACGACGTGTGCATCGTGCCTTCGCCGACGTCGATGAGAAAATACGACTGAACCGCACGCGCCGCCGCGGAGCCATCACCGGCGTCCAGGGCCGCGAGCAAGAGCCTCTTCGCCTCTTCGGCGCGACCAGGAGTCTCCCGCAGGAGCTGCGAGAGCGCCTCGACAGCAGCGGCCGCGGCGGTCGTGTCGACGCGCTCCGCAGGCGAGCCGACGTCGTCGCCGAGTCGCGTCGCCAGCGCCGACCCGGAGACCGCGTCTCCCATTTGCAGAATCGCGCCGCGACGCGCTACGTCGTCGCCCGCCGACACACGCGCGCGGTCAGCCAGCGCGAACGCCTCACGATATCGTCCCTCCACCGTCGCCAACCGGGCCATCTCGATCAGCGTCGCCGGCGTGTCACTCTTGGTGGCGAGCGCAGCGCCGAAATGGAGACGCGCGCTACCGGCGTCCTTGTAAAAGCGCCAGTCGATGACGCCGAGCATCCGTTCGGCCGCCGAGCGTCGCCGAGCGCTCGTATCGCGCGCCGCCTCGCGAAAGGCATCGATCGCGGATCGGATCTCCTGGCGCTGCAGCGCCTCCTCGCCCTGCAGCACGAGCGAGACGCGCTCGCGGGAGTACTGTGCGTGAAGCGCGGCGGGGACGAGGACGAGAAGAAGGAGCCTCAAGGCAGGGGCTAGTGGCTGTGGGTCTACTCAAGGCTAACTCTTGGTACGCTGCGCCTTCAACATTTCGCCCGTCCAGGTTGTCGAATCAGCGAGTCACGGGCTACCAACTACCCACACGAGACCACCACATGCGGTCCTTAACCCTCATTGTACTCTCCACCCTCGGCGCCACCTCATTGAGCGCGCAGGACTACACCGCCCCGCGGAACGCCACCGTCCCGGCGTCGCGCGCCGAGCGTATCGAGGTCGTCGCACGCGCGGGCTCGCTCCGCATCGATGGCCGGAATGGGGCGCGGGACGTCAGCGTGCGGGGCACGGCGCGCGCGTCTTCGCGATCCGCGCTGGAGGAGGTCAGGCTCATCGCCGAGCAACGTGGGTCCACGATTTACATCGAGGCTGCAATCCCCGAGCATCGCGATTGGAGTGACGACGACGAGCGTCAATCGCTCGATCTCACGATCGAGGTGCCCAGTGACCTTCCGCTCAGTGTGGGCGACGGCAGCGGTGATCTCGAGATCCGGAATGTGGGCGCGCTCGACTTGAGCGATGGCTCCGGCGACGCGACGCTGGAGCACATCGGCGGCAACCTGCGCCTCAACGATGGCTCGGGAGCGGTGCACATCACCGATGTCCGCGGCGACGTGACTGTCAATGACGGCTCAGGCACACTCGAGATCCGCGACGTCGAGGGCGGCGTCGAGATCGCCAGCAAGGGGTCGGGCACTCTTCGGATAACGAGTGTCGCCAAGTCGGTGCATGTCCGCTCGAAGGGCTCGGGTTCGGTCGACGTGAACCACATCGGTGGCGACTTCGTGGTCGAGCGCAAGGCCAGTGGAAGTATCGATTACGCGGACGTGAAGGGGAGAGTGGAGATCCCGGAGCGCCGACGCGGGAGCTGGCGGAGCTAACGCGGGATGAGGGACCGGGGGGAGCAAGACGCGGGAGCGCCGCGCGGGCGCTGGTCCGCGCATCCCGCGTCCCTCATTCCGCGCCCGCCAGCAGCGCCGCGAGCTTCTCCCTCTCCGTTTCCTCCATCCGATACTCGTTCTCTCGCCCCGGGAACGTCCGCGATCGGACGTCGGACGCGTATCGCCTAACGGCGTCGATCATCTCGGACTTGAGCTCGGCGTAGCGCTTCACGTAGCGGGGGATGTGCTCGTCGTAGAGTCCGACGAGGTCATGAAAGACCAGCACCTGCCCGTCCGTTTCGCCGCCGGCCCCGATGCCGATCACCGGTGCCTGCACGCGTGGCGTGAGCGAGCGCGCCACCGCGGCCGGCATCGCCTCGGCAACGATCGCGAAACAGCCGGCGCCGTCGAGCTTTTGCGCGGCACCGATGATCTCGAGGGCCGCCTCGGCGGTCTTGCCGTGGACGCGAAATCCCTCGCGATCGCCTGTCTGTTGCGGCGTGAGACCGACGTGGCCCATCACCGGAATTCCCGCGGCGATTACGGCGCGTGCCCGATCGACGATCCCGCCCGCACCCTCCATCTTCACCGCGTCGCATCCCGCGTCGGCGAAGCGGCGGGCGGTGGAGACGGCCAGATCATTGGACTTCTCATAACTGCCGAAGGGGAGGTCGCCGATCAGAAGCGACGCTGGCGCGCCACGGCGCGCTGCCCGCGTCAGCATGAGCATCTCCTCAACGGTCACGAGACGCGTCGTCTCGTACCCGAGCACAACCATCGCCGCCGAGTCGCCGACGAGGATGATGTCGACGCCCGCCTTCTCGGCGGCCTGCGCCGTCGCGAAGTCGTACGCAGTGACCATGACGATGGCTTCCAGACGCCCCTTCATCGCGCGAATGTC
>DATEHJ010000047.1:0-3002 GCA_035279645.1 Gemmatimonadaceae bacterium | reverse complement strand
GGGGCGACATCTATCCCGGACGAAGCTTCACGTACGCCGAGAACTCGAATGCGGCGCAGGTCGTCGTCATCAACGACAAGATGGCCGAGGATCTGTTCAACGACTCTGACCCGATCGACAAGGAAATCTCGATCAACGGTGTGCCCTTCCGCGTGATCGGCCTCTATCACTACACGGCGAGCCCAATGGGAACGCCGACGTCGGCGGGCGGGGGCGATTCGCCGAAGGCGATCCTTCCGTGGGAGACAGCGCGCCGCCATCTCAGCTTCTGGATGCGGGGCAACAACCTCATCGTCAAGCCGCGCGCTGGCGTCGGCGTCGAGGAAGCGACTGACGAGGTCACGGCGCTTTTGCGCGCGAAGCGCAGCCTCGCTCCAAGCGATCCTAACAACTTCGCGATCGTTACGCAGGACCGCTTGCTCGAAACGTATAACAAGTTGTTCGGGACGTTCTTTCTGGTCGGCCTGTCGTTGTCCACGGTTGGCCTGCTGGTCGGAGGCGTCGGCGTCGTGGCGATCATGATGATTTCGGTGACGGAGCGCACGCGCGAAATCGGCATTCGCAAAGCACTCGGCGCGACGCGCGGGACGATTCTTTGGCAATTTCTCGTCGAAGCGGTGACGCTGACGGCGGTTGGCGCGGCCGTTGGCTTGGTGCTCGGCATTCTCACGACCGTCGGTGTGCGTACCGCGTGGCCCTCGATTCCCGCCTCGACGCCGGCGACGTCGATCGCGCTGTCACTTCTGATGAGCGCACTTACGGGAATCCTTTGCGGGATCATGCCGGCCTTCCGTGCCGCGCGACTCGACCCAGTAGAAGCGCTCCGATACGAGTAGCATTGAGCGTTGAGCATTGAGCGTGTGGCGTTGACACAATTATCGCGGTAAGCTTCGCTTACCGCGACTTTTTTTTACGCTCAACGCTCAACGCGTTACGCTCAACGCACGCATGCGCTTCGACGACGTTCTGCTAACCGCGTTCCGGCAACTGCGGGCGAACAAGCTGCGTTCGTTCTTCACGCTGCTCGGCATCATCGTGAGCGTGGCTTTTCTCGTCGCCGTCGTCGCGATCATCCAGGGGATGAACGCATACGTCAAGGAGAGCATCGCCGACAACGTGGTCGGGACGAACACGTTCGAGGTGCGGCGCATGCCGGCACGCGTCGGCCTCTTCAATGAGGACGATTGGCGCGTCGTCCTCCGGCGTCCGAAGATCACTCCCGAAGACGCCGCCGTTGTGCGGCAGGCCATCCCCGAGGCGTCGGCGATCAGCTTGACGTCGGGCTACCCGACTCCACAGTCCGACGTCGTGTGGGGAGATCGCACGTTAGGCGATGTGCTCATCTTCGGCATCACGCCCGACTATCAAGTCGTCAAGGATTATCGCTTCTCTTCTGGACTGCCATTGAGCGACGTCGACGTGCGCGAGCGACGTTACGTGTGCGTGATCGGCGCCGAGGTGGCGGAGAAACTCTTCGAGGCCGTGGAACCAGTGGGCCGTCAAATCCGCATTCACGGTGAATTGTTCACGATCGTCGGTGTCGTCGCCCGAAAGGGCAAGATTCTCGGGCAGTCGTTCGACGGTTTCGTGATGCTCCCCTTCTCCACCTTCGAGTCGATCTACGGGCGCCGTCAAACGACGACGATCTCCGTCAAGATGCCCGACGCCGCGATGGTGAACGACGCGATGGCGCGTGCTCAGGAGGCAATGCGCCTGGCGCACCGTCTCAAGCCGAACGACAATGACAACTTCTCAATCGAGACGTCGGACGCACTGATCAGCTTCTGGAAAAGCCTCACGAGCGTGTTGTTCAGCGTCGTGCCGGCCGTCGTCGCGATTGGCATTCTCGTCGGCGGTATCGTCATCATGAACATCATGCTGATGTCGGTGCGCGAGCGAACGCACGAGATCGGTCTGCGCAAGTCGGTCGGCGCAACGCGTCGCGACATCCGCGCCCAGTTCCTCGCCGAGGCGGTGATGTTGGCGACGCTCGGCGGCGCATCCGGAGCGATCGGTGGATGGGTCTTCTCGTCGGCGATCGCCGCGGTCTCGCCGCTCCCGGCACGCGTCACGACGTGGTCGGTCGCGATGGCGCTTACGTTAGGCGCCAGCGTCGGCGTGCTCTTCGGTGTCTATCCGGCGACGCGAGCCGCGCGGCTCGATCCCGTCACCGCGCTGCGAGCAGAATGACGCTCGAGTCACGCCGGCGCATACAGCGCGCGACTTGGATCCGCCTCGTCGCGAATCTACGCGAGACGACCGTGCTCGCGTTCGATTCGCTGCGCGCGAGCAAGCTCCGCTCGGGCCTCACGGTGCTCGGCGTCGTCATCGGTGTGTCGGTCGTGATGGCGATGGCGTCGATCGTCCAGGGAATTCGTGATCAGATCGTACAGACGATCGAGATCGCTGGGCCGACGACGTTCTACGTGATGAAGGTCATCTCGCAGACGCCGCTCAACCCGGATCGTCTCCCGAAGTGGGTTCGCGTACGTCCCGACCTCAACCGCGACGAGGCGGAGCGCATTGCCGCCCTGCCCATCATCGCTTATGCGAGCATCTGGGCGCAGGTGATCCAACGCGTGGAATTCAACGGCACGCGCACGCAGCCTCAGTCGATCGTCGGCGCCGACGACGGTTTCACCGAGATTCAGGGTGGCGACCTCGTGGCCGGGCGGTGGTTCACGCACGCCGAGCTCGCGAGCGGTGCGGCGGTCGTCGTGCTCGACGTCGACGTCGCACGACAGCTCTTCGGCTCGATCACGCCCCTCGACAAGCTGGTGCGGCTCGGCGGGCGCCCGGCGCGCGTCGTCGGTGTGTATCAGCCGGCGGCGAACATCTTCAAGCCGCCAGGTCAGGAGGTGGCCGGGATCGTTCCGTTCGGAATGCTCGATCATCAGTTCACGATCGACAAGACGCAGCAGATGTACATCCCGGTAAAGCCGAGGCCCGGAGTCACCGTGGTCGATGCGCAGGAGGCGGTCACGATCGCGCTGCGCGAGATG
>DATEHJ010000046.1:0-2270 GCA_035279645.1 Gemmatimonadaceae bacterium | reverse complement strand
GCCCGCCATCTGGTTCGAGAACGGGCCGGCATTCGAGATCACTGATCCGGCAGCCGCCACGGCCGTCGCCACCTACCCGGCGTCGGGCAACCCGCTGCTCTCCGGTTGGCTGCTCGGCGCTAGCAAGCTCAACGGCAAGGCCGCCCTCGTCGACGTTCGGCATGGGCAGGGGCACGTCATCCTCTACGGGTTCCGGCCACAGTACCGGGGTCAGTCAGTGACGACGTATCCCTTGATCTGGAGCGCGATCGCCGAGTAGGCGAGGCTGGCGCGGTGGGCCCTCCCCTCTATTGAAGGATCGGAGGGCCCGCCCGCCGCTCCGCGCACACGGTGCCGCTTGCGCATCCGCGGTCAAGAACGCATTCTGGAATGAGTGGTGATCCGCGTTACATGAATCGAGTCAGTTGCATGCCTCTTCAGGCGTTCGTCTGATCGATTGAGGCCACGCGCGGCTCGGCAATTCAGGTAGAAGCTCGATGACCCGGCGGTCTCGACAGTAGCAGTTCCCTCCGCACGTCCGCAGTTCCCTCCGCACCTCGTACTTCCCCTCCGCAGTTCCCTCCGCACCTCCCCGCAAGACCCCCCTCCTCCCCGCAGTCCCATGCTGTATCGCAGCTCTTCCTCCGCGATGGGGCGCGTCTTCTCTGTACTCGCGGCTTTGATCGTCTGTGCCGGGATCGCCGACTGCGCCCCGTATTCCTCGGGCGCGCGCGACGGAACGCTCAGTCCGTCCCTCGGTCTCCGCAGCGCCGCGAGAGCAACGCTCGGCGAGATCCTCTCCGGCGCGCCAGGCACCTACATCGATCGGCTGCTCGTCGACCGCGACTCGACGATCGAACGATGGCCGGCACGAATTGGTGATCCACTTCACATCTGGATCGATTCGTCCGCGATCGTGACCGGTGCGCAGGCCGGATTTCCAGCCGCCGTGCGCGCGGCGTTCACCGAATGGGGGACCACTGGAATCCCATTACGATTTGTATATGTACCTTCTGAGGAGCACGCCGACGTTCGCGTGCACTGGACGGACCACTTGGATCACAAAACCGGGTCGACGACCTGGCGTACGGACCGGAACGGATGGTTGATGGTGACGGACATCACACTCGCGACGCACGTGAGTGACGGGCACGTTCTCGATGCACGGGGTATGAGGGCAATCGCGCTGCACGAAGTCGGGCATGCACTCGGCTTGAGCCATAGCGGAGACCCGCAGGACGTCATGGCGCCGCTGGTACGAGTTGATGGATTGAGCTTGCCAGATCGCAGCACGATCAAGTTATTATATACGTTGCCTGCGGGACACATTCGCTAACTGGCGATCCGCTTCCCTCACCCGAGCTCACTATGCGCCTGCTCCGCGTCTTGATTCCGTGCCTCGTCGTTCTCGCCGCGTGCGACAAAAGCAAGGATCAGCTTCGCACGCTCGCCCACGCCGACTCGCTCCGCACCGACTCCCTCGTCGCGATCAAGAACGATCTGCTGACCGAGGTGATGACGTCGACGAAGTTCGTGAACGACATCAATACCGAGATTGCGAAGCTCAAGGCGCGCCAGCGCGCCGATCAGCTCAATCCCAAGATGCTGACCGAGTCGGACGTCGCTTCGATGAAAGAAGAGCGTGCCGCGGTCGTGCAGCGCATCCACGCGCTCGTCGCCCGGCTCGACTCGAGCGAAGCGCGTGTCGCGTCGCTCCGCTCGCGGGCCAACCGCCTCGCGACGCACGATTCGACGCTCGTCGCGCAGGTCGCGCAGTACGAAGCCACGATCGGCGATCTTCGTCAGACCGTCGAGCATCAGAAGTCGGAGTATGAAGCGACGATCGCCAAGCAGAACCAGCAGATCGCGTCGCTCACCTCCAAGGTCGACACCGTGACGCAGGAGAACGTGCGGCTGGCCGGCGAGAAGACCGCGCTCACCGACACGGTCTCGCAGCTCACATCCGAGAAGAACACCGCGTACTACGTCATCGGCACCAAGGACGAGCTGGTGAAGCGGGGCATTCTCGTCGAGGAAGGCCACAAGCGCTTCCTGCTCGTCGGCTCGCGCGCGGTTTCGCCGGCGCTCGACCTCGACCCGTCCAAGTTCACGAAGATCGACCGCCTCCAGGATCGCGTCATCAACTTCCCGGCCGGCGACTACACGATCCTCTCGCGCCAGAATCCCGCGTTCGCCGCTCCGCTCACCGCCAAGGATGGTAAGATTTCCGGTGGACTCCGCATCGAACAGCCGGAACAGTTCTGGGCGAACTCCCGGTTCCTCATCGTCGT